>DPLS01000167.1 GCA_003541875.1 Bacteroidota bacterium
GCTACCGTTGTCGCTCGAACGTTCTTACGAGGTCGTGCTGCGGCCCCTGTTCGCGTGAATGGCAAGCCATGCAGCCGGCCCCCTTTCGAGTGAGAGAGATGTGGGAAGTACCGTCGGGTTGGAATTCGGCCCATAGCCAGCCGTTGCCTGCAAGAGGATTCTTACTGTCTTTGTACATAACTGCGTAGAGCGTTGTCTGACCGCCAGAAATAATCTGTTTGAAGATGACCGAGCCCTCGGGAAAGACAGATCCTTCCGGAAACCGCCCGTTCTGCAACACGCCGGACGCCTTTCCATTGATTCTCACGCTTACAAGTGGCTGGTGTGCGGTTGAGCCATTCAATGTCCCACTTGTTATCGAATCCGCCCGAGGAAACAAGAGGTACGAAGAGAACGGATCGATCTGGGTAATATGCCGGAACAGTTCAGAGTCAGACGATATCGGCACGGTAGCCCGAACTTCGTTTCCCTGATCCCTGCACGAGATGACTATGCTGAGTGGACATGCCATTGACAGCACTAGCTTCCAAATGGTTTTCAAATGTTTCCTCTCTTGATTGCCCACTCCAGCCTCACTCATTTCTGTGCCGAAACTTATGGCGCGCTACTCCATAAACTGAGCGTACTGTTGTATCACTCGATCGGGAATCGGGACGGCACGCCCGCTCTTTGAGTCGATCATCGTATTCAGAAAGTACCCTTCAGCCGAGAGCTTCATCCCCTTCTTCTTGAAGATCTGAAAGCCCACCTTCACGTCGCTCTTCTCTACAGAATCAAGCCATGTGCGAACGACGATAGGTTCAATATTCAGTGAACGTTTGAATTCAATGAAACAGGCTTTAACCACCCACACCCATCCCTGCGAGAGAAAATCGTCCATGGACATTCCGTAACAACGACCCATCTGATCGTACCTGGCAAACAGCACGTAGTCAAGATACTTAGAATTGTGGACGTGGTTGTTCATATCAATATCGTCCGGGCGGACAATGAGTTCGGTGTCGAAGCGTCTGTAGGACATGGTCAGGAATTCGTTCCCAGATTGTTGTTTATTCTCTTGATATCAGGACGGGGGACCTACGCAGTGTCTATCTTGACACTATGCGACAGCTCCCTTGCCACCATCGAGTCGCTTCACCACCGACGTATAAATAAACAGCGCTATCGCCGAGACCGAACCAACTGCGGTGAAGTAGTACCAGATGTAGTTCGCGTTGTCATACGCATGGACGAGTCGATCCGAAGTTAGCGTTTGGGGATCGGGACAATAGATGTCGAGCAAATAGCCTGAGAGACCAAAGCCAAGCAGCGTCGCAAAGAACGAGTGCAGGTGTCCAAAGCCAAGATACATTCCCTCTTGTCCTTTCGGCGCTTGCAGTGAGAAGAACTCCAGGTACCGAGGAGAAATGAAACATTCCGCCAACCCCTGCAGCACGATACCGGCGATGAGCATGATCGTGATAGGATGCGCGTGAACAAGGCCAAAGATAGAAATAGATGAGCCGAGCATTCCCTCCAATGTCGGACTCGACGCCATGCACAGCGCCGAAAACGGCATCAACAACATCCCAACGCCAATCGATGTGATGGCCTTGACTCTCTTCATCAGGCTGGTAATAAGCACAACGAATGTTACCACCACCAGCGGATTGACGTTGGCGATCCATTCCGGTCTTGCGTGCTCTCCGACAGTACGGATAACGTACTTTGGCATGGTGGCATACATCTGGAACTGGATCATCCAGAAGCCAGCCACGATGAGAATCAGCACAAGCAATCGCATGTTGCTCACCACCCGAACAAAGCCATCCCACACCTCACGAAGTCCCTTCCCCTCCCCATGCATGTCGACATTCCTATAGAAGAGGAATGCCGTCACAAGAGCAAGAAGCGTCATCGCGGCAGAGTAATAGTTGATCGACTCAAGGCCAAGGTTGATGCGAAGAGGATAGGCAATTGTTTTCCCGGTAAACGAACCAACATTCACCATTCCGTAGAAAATGGAGAACGCTCGTGCTCTCGTGTCGGTAGTGGAAGTTTTCGCAACCGTACCGGTGATGATCGACTTGATGAACGATCCACCAAACATCAGCACAACAATAGCCGGGAGTACGGTGGATTTGTACGGCAGTGCGCCCAGCGTGAAGTATCCGATGGTCAACAAAGCAAACGCGAGAATGATGGCATTACGAAATCCTATCTTGTCTGCCAGAGCCCCGGTGAACGGAGGAAGGAAGTACAGGCCTGCAGCAAAAACGCCCCCGATCCAGGCGGCATTGATGTCGCTGAATCCAACTACATTTGTCAGATATAGCGTGATGGCAATGAATACCGCATAGTACGCCGCACGCTCGAATAGCTCAACGATATTGGCCGTCCAAAACGCTCGAGGGAATTTCCAGGTTGACATCGAAATGTCTTTCTTTGAGATGGAAAGGGAGAAGCGAAGGTTGCCGCAATTCAGAATCCGGTTTAGGCAGAATACTGCAGCTTCAACTCAACGGGCAGCGCCTCGTTCATTGAGCCCGTACGGTATCCCTGCAAGTCGAGTGTGATATAGGTGAATCCGAGATCCTTCATCTGCTGCACAACCCGCGTTCGGAGATTATCATCCATCAGGCGTTTGATCTCGTCCTGTCCAACTTCGATGCGCGCGGTACGCTCATCATGAAACCGAACCCTGAAGTGACGGAAGCCCAGGTCTCGGAGAAACGTCTCTGCATTATCCACCCTTGTCAGGTTCTCTTTCGTGATGCCCATCCCGTACGGGAAACGAGATGAGAGGCAGGCAAACGCGGGCTTGTCCCAGGTTGGCAGCCCGAGGTGCTTCGATAACTCCCGAACATCCGCCTTGCTAAACCTGGCTTCAAGAAGAGGCGAACGCACGTTTCCTTCGGACTTCGCTCGCATCCCGGGACGGAAGTCGCCAATGTCGTCGGTGATTGTGCCGTCAGCAATCCACGCGAGACCTTCCCGCTCCGCTATGTCGCCGAGCTTCCCAAACAATTCTGTCTTACAATAATAACATCGATCTGGCGGATTCTCCTGGAACTTGATGACATCCGTCTCTTCCGTATTCACCACAACATAGCGGGCACCGATTGTCTCGGCAAGAGCGACGGCTTCCTCAAACTCTCGGGTGGGATAGGTCTCTGAACGCCCAATCATCGCAACGGCCCGTGAGCCCAGCACATCTATCGCGACTTTTACAAGCAACGTGCTGTCAACGCCACCGGAATATCCGACGGCAACGCTCTCCATCTCCCGCAAGATGGATTGCAGGTGGTCGTACTTCCCTTCAACAGTTTGAGGAATCATTCATGCTCCTGCGCAACAATCAAATAAAATCCCGCCACCACCATTCGTAGGACGGGATACGACACAAACGCCTGCCACAGCACTCATCGCTCGTTGCGACAGAGACTATCTACTCAACAGTTTCTTAAATTCCTTCAGCGAGCGGACGCCTGGAAACTCCTGCTCGAAATCCTTTCGCTTCTCCGGGTTCAACTGGAACGACTGCTTCAACGATTCAATTGCATCGAACGTCCGGTTGAGCAAGAGCAGGACCTTCGCCCTCGTGTAGTATGAATCCGCACAGCAAGGGTTTGCCTCAATGGATTTTTCAAACGCCCTGAGTGACTGTTTGTAGTACCCAAGCTCAAGTAGCGTCTCCCCATAGTCCAGCCAGGCTTCCGCGTTCATCGGCTCCAGCTTTGTGATCATCCGGTAACATATTAGGGACTCCCGCATCCTGCCCATATTGTACAGCAAATCGGCCTTTGCATACCAGAGTTCCGGGTACTCTTTGCAGAGGGAGAGTGCTCTATTGTAGTCGCCCAAGGCTTTGCGGTATTGTTCCAGCGAATCGTAGCAACTTCCACGGCCGAAAAATGATTCGTAATGTTCAGGATCGTACCGGATTGCCTGGGTGAAACACTTCGCCGCTTCTTCGTACTCACCAAGCTCTTCGTAGGCATTGCCGAGATTATGCCACGCAGGCACATCTTTTTCATCCAGCCGGAGCGTTTCTTTGTAGCACCGCAGCGCCTCCTGAAGCCGACCCATATTTGCATAGGCGTTCCCTTTGTTGTACCAGGCGGCGGGGAAATGCTCATGAATTGCAAGGGCCATGTCATAGCTCTCAATGGCACGGCTGTACATCACCATTCGGTTGAGAACAATTCCTCGATTGTACCATGCGTTGTAGTTGTACGGATCGAGCTTCAAGTGCTCATCATAGCACTTCAGGGCTTCATCGGGTCTATCAAGGTAGTCGTAGCAATAGCCCAGTTCATACCAAGCATCGCGATTGTTGGAGTTGCTCTCGAGGAGAAATCGGAAGATGCGAACCGCCTCTTCAAACTGACCGGATTTCTCGAGAGTGATCGACTTGTTGAACAGGGCGTCTTCGTTGGAAGGATCGACTTCGAGTGCTTGTTCGAAACACTTAAGGGCTTCCTCGGTTCGTCCAAGGTCGTCAAGGGTAATACCTTTGTTGATAAGAAGCTCGGGGTCAACCGGGTTGAGGTGGAGGGCTCGTTCAAAACACTCCAGGGCCTCTTCGTGCTTGAAGAGATTATTCAGAACGAGGCCTTTGCGTTGCCAAGCATCGGCACTGTATGGGATACGGTCAAGAAGCTGGTTGACAAAGTGAAGAGCGTCCTCAAACTTCTCCCTCTCGTAACAATAGTTCACCAACTCTTCGAGAGCCTCGGCACTGGAAACACCCGATGTGCCGTCCTTGAGCATATCCTTGAAACGGTTAAGCTCTTCGTCGGCTTTCTTCCCTTCCTCGTTCTCGGTGTCTTCGTCGTTGTCCCAGAAATCAAGTATGCCCATTCGGTCCTCTTACGGTAGTCGACACAACATGAGACATGACTTCTCCTCTTCTCGGAAGCCAAGTAAATCAAAAATCAACCCTAAGTCAAGAAAGACCGGAATGGCAATGAAATGCAGAGATGCTAATGTCGAGATGCGCCATTTTGAATTGATTTTAAGACACCATTCGTTTATATTATTCGTCCAGTTTTCGATGATCGCGACTAATATAGAGCAAACCAAGGATCGGATAGCCAGACGATGTGCAAAAGTCGGGCGGGATCCTTCTGATATAGTTCTTTTGGCGGTGAGCAAAACTTTTTCAGCAGCAGATGTTGCTGAAACGGTTCGCCGCGGTGTTGTTGACGTGGGCGAGAATTATGTCCAGGAGCTTTTGGAGAAACGGTCCGCTCTCAACAATGACCAAATCCGCTGGCACTTCATCGGTCACCTGCAATCGAACAAGGTCAAATATGTCATCGAGTGGATCTCTTTAATCCACGCCGTAGATTCCGAGAAGCTGGCAAGCGAGATTAGTATTAGGAGCGGACGCGCGGGACGAGTTGTTGACATCCTGCTCGAAGTGAATACTACAGGAGAGGAATCGAAATTCGGCCTGCGGCCTGAAATCACGGTCGAATTTGTGAAGCGGTTGGCTGAACTAAAGAACATCAACATTGCCGGGCTAATGACCATGGGACCATTCCTTCCAGATCCGGAAGGCTCCCGCCCGATGTTCCGGCAGTTGAGACTACTGCGAGACGAGATCGCTGGGCTGAACCAGCCAAATGTCTCGATGAAGCATCTATCGATGGGGATGACGGGAGATTTCGAGGTTGCAATTGACGAGGGGGCAACAATACTCCGGTTGGGCACAGCAATTTTTGGATCAAGACAGAAGGCTCATTAAGCGCCGGGGGTACACGCTCCACACAGGAGGCAATCATGAAACTTACGCCACTGGATATCAAGAAGCAGGAATTCAAGAAGGCGATGCGCGGCTACGACCCGGTCGAAGTCGACACATTCATGGACATGATGGCAAACGAGTTTGAAGAGGTTCTAAGGCAACAGAAGGATACGCGTGACAAAGTGGTGGAAGTGGAAACCCAACTGAAGGACTACAGGCAGATCGAGAAAACGCTGCAGCAGACTCTGCTCCAGGCCCAGGAGGCCACCTCAAAGACCTACGAATCTGCACGACGGGAAGCAGATTTGATCACGCGTGAAGCCGAGATGAAGGCGTCGAAGCTGCTCGAACAGGCGAACGCAGAACATAACAAGCTCAATCAGGAAATAAGTCAGCTAAGGGCAAAAAGGGAATCGCTGATCGGACGGATGCGCGTGTTGCTCAGTTCAGAACTTGACCTCATCAAGGCCCTTGAGATGGGCGGCGACATCCTGGAGAACGGCCATGGCTCACAGGGTACAGGGAAAGACTCCATCCATCTGGACGAGATCTTGAAGACGATCGACAATGACAGAACTCCGTAAACAGATCAAAGAGGCGGTCTCGTTCCTTCGAACCAAGACCGGCATGCAGCCCCCCATCGGAATCATTCTCGGTACCGGGCTGGGCGGTTTGGCAAAGGAGATTACGCCGGAGGTCATCGTTGACTACGGAGACATTCCTCACTTTCCGATTGCAACAGTTGAATCGCATCACGGCAAGCTGATCTTTGGAACGTTGGCGGGCAAGCGTGTGGTTGCCATGCAGGGGCGTTTTCATTATTACGAAGGCTATACGATGCAGCAGGTGACATTTCCTGTGCGGGTGATGAAGATTCTGGGCGTGAGTACTCTGCTCATCTCAAATGCAGCGGGCGGAATGAATCCCCAGTTCTCCCGCGGAACAATTATGATCATCGCCGACCACATCAACCTGCTCGGCGACAACCCGCTGATCGGGCCCAACGACGAGACGCTGGGACCCCGGTTCCCCGACATGTCGGAGCCGTACAGCAAGGAGCTTGTCCGGCTGGCGGAGGATGTGGCGCTCCAGATGAAGATCCGCACGGAGCGAGGGGTTTTTGTGGCGGTGCCCGGGCCGAACCTGGAAACGCGGGCGGAATACCGCTTTCTCCGCCTGATCGGCGCGGACGCGGTGGGAATGTCCACCGTTCCGGAGAACATCGTAACGAACCACATGGGGATGAAGGTGCTCGGCTTCTCCATCATCACCGACGAGTGTTTTCCGGACGCCCTGCAGCCGGCGAACGTGGCCGACATCATCGCCGTCGCCAACCGGACCGAACCGCACCTGACCGCGATCATGAAGGCGGTCGTGGAACGCCTTCCCGCAGAGCGGGGATCCTGAGGCCATGTTCAAAGAGCTGACCGACAGACTGTCCTACCCCGCGCTCGAGCAGGAGATCCTCCGCTTCTGGAAGGAACGGCGGATCTTCGAGCAGAGCATCTCGTCTCGCGAAGGGCAGCCGGGCTTCAATTTCTTCGAGGGCCCCCCCACGGCCAACGGGCGCCCCGGTATCCATCACGTCATGGCACGCACGCTGAAGGACCTGGTGTGCCGCTACAAGACCATGACCGGCTTCCAGGTGCACCGGAAGGCCGGATGGGACACGCACGGCTTGCCCGTGGAGATCGAGGTCGAGAAGCGGC
>DPLS01000401.1:0-657 GCA_003541875.1 Bacteroidota bacterium
GCCAGCAGGCGTTAGCTTAAACGCTAGCATACTCCCATAAGGCCTTTTCACAATTGCGTTGCCGAAGCGATCCAGGCGAATCTGAGTTCCTCCAAAACTGTACGACCACAGCAAGGAGCCCGATGGGCTGTATTTCTTCGTGAATTGGCCTCCGTCATACAACGTGAGATAAACACTCCCGCTGTCGTCTACGGCGATGTCCGTTGCCGAAGAGTCTATCAACGCTTGCCGCACTCCCATACTATCTACCTTGATGATGCCGGTTGAGGTGGAGAAGTAGAGCGTGCCCTGTCGATCAAGTGTCATTGCTGAAACGACATCTGTGGTAGACCAGAGTTGGTTCCCCTGGTTGTCATACTTCACCAAGCCGGGAAACCCACCGACATAGATGTTGCCTGACCGATCTACTTGCATGCAGAGCGGGGTAAAGCCGATGCCGTATCTAACGGCCCAGCGTTGCGAGCCGTCAGCGTCATACTTCAAAGTGGTGGACGGTAGAAACCCTTGACTCCCGCTACTGTAGCCGGTGACGTATACACTGCCACTGGGATCAAGGGCAATCAACAGCGGATAATCGGTTCCTTTCTCCGGGCTGTCGTAACGCGCAGACCACATCTGGTCGCCTTCTGAATTGAATTTCGCTGTGACGTAGTCCGA
>DPLS01000401.1:915-3290 GCA_003541875.1 Bacteroidota bacterium
GAGGTGTTGGCATTGACGCTTGATCCGGTGAGGTACACATTGCCAGCATTATCCACTACCATAGCGCTGAATGATTCGAATGAGGATCCCTCCCCGGTCACCCGCGCATCCCACTCCTTACGGCCTAAGGGCTCGTACTTGATGGCAACGAAGTCACTCCGGTTCTTCAGACCACTCCCTCCCGCCACCGCAATATGTCCAGATCGATCCACCGCAATCGCAGCGGCAAGGTTGTTCGAATTCTCCACGCCGCTGTATCGCTGAACCCACTGCATACCGCCGTTGGCGTCATACTTGAGGGCGAGGATTGTGCGAGCGTCAAGTGGGTCAGGAGCATTTGCTCCACGGCCGGTCGATGCGGCCACATAGATGTTTCCAACATCATCCACACCGTGACCAGCCACCCTGATGACCGGACTTGGGGAGCCGGGCTCTTGATACTCGCGGGCCCAGAGCAAATCACCCAGAGGATTGTACTTCAGTGTTAGTGCAACGATGCCTTGATCGCGAAACCAAACCTCTGGACCCCCAACTCCCGCCACAACCACGTTTCGCGAACCATCAATCGCCAATGACTTGGCTCTGAAAGGAGTATTCAACGATTCATCAAAGAACCGCAGCCACTGCCTTTCTCCCTGCGTGTCGTATCCCGCAGTGAAGATTCTGGGGTGCTGGCGGCTCCAGTTCATAGTGCCAGCATGCCCCACAATATACACTGATCCCAAGTGATCAATTGATATTGCCACTGCTTCCATGCTTGTAGTGTCAGTCCCGATCGTGGCTACCCATTGTTGCACGCCATCAGGTGCGTATTTCACGGCAACGACTTTCGAATACCAACCCGTCACTGTTCCATGAATATTGCCGCCACCGACCACATAGACATTTCCAGAATCATCAAGCGAAAGTGCTGCTGCTCTATCCGCAGCGTACTCTAAACAATCGTATCGCGCCACCCATTCCTGCGCTCCGTCCGAACTGTATTTAATGGTTGCAAAATCAGTCTTGAGATACCACTGGCTAATCGTCGAGTCTGCGTGATCACTTTCACCAGTAACATACACGTTCCCCTCAGTGTCAACTGCAATTGCCGTAGCGGCATCCGTACCTCTAGGAACGTTCTTGTATCGTGCAACCCATTCTTGCTGACCGGCGGAGTTGTATTTGATTGTCGCGTAATCGTACGTATCGTATTGCACAGAATAGTACGGATCAATCCCTATGCTCATTCCGGTTACGTACACATTGCCCGACGCGTCAATCGCAAGCGCCGAGGGAACATCGTCGGCATGGGCAGGACCATCGTATCGTGCTCTCCACAGTTCCTGGCCCAGAGTATTGTACTTGACGGTAAGATAGTCGCGTCCATTGTCCTGACCCTCGGTCTTCCCCGTAACGTACACACATCCGTTGGCATCCATCTTCACGTCGGTCGCGAGGTCGATACTGGAAGCGGTGTTGGAACTGAGATGTCTCACCCATTCAAGCCGGGCGGTATCGGAGAGTGTTGTCGCATGCAACTTCCCCGGTGAATTTTGTTCCAGCCTCTGATCGAGGGTCTTCTGCGCATGGAGCGTCCCTCCCCACAGAAGCAGAATGATACTTGTTCGTCTCAGTGCACTCATCTTTTTTCTCCCGCGTGCTGCAAAGTCGAGAAATTCCTCATACTGTTAGGGCAATCGATGTGCCAGATTACAATAGAGAAAGAACGTGTCCGGCCATACAAATGAGGCGGTTCGCTCAGGGTGTCCGTCTTGGCTAAGGCAATTATTACACCCCGAACCAGAAAACTTTTCCGCCGTTGGATTGTTGAGATTCAGAAGCGACGCAATTCGATGGACTTTGGGTGCTGCCTTTCAATGGCACGATGGTTGGGTGCTAGGTGAGGAAGCATCGAGAGAAGAAGAACATCATGAGCCGCGTTCAGTGGTTGGTATTGATAGCGATTGGAGCGATCCTGATTACTCTGTGTTGCGTCGAGGTCATGCGCGGTGAAGACCCGCGCTCTGCGAACAAGGAAGCGTTGGCGAGAGACCTTAGCAATCTCGCCCTTCGCGCACAGGACTACTATCATCGTCCAATATCAAAGGGGGGCGGTCAAGGAACTTTCACAGGATTGACCTGCGATGCGGCCGGGCTTGCGAAGCTGACATCAAAGGGAATGAACGTCGACGGAACATTCAGTATACTCACGGCGGGTTGTGGTACCAGCGTAGAGCTGCAAGCGGTCGGGACTCAACTGGGCACCGATGGTAGCCTGATATTCATCCGGATTGATGTTTTTGCAGACAGCACGTACATAACATTCTGCAACTAAATCACGGCGCAATAGAAACACAACGTCCCGCCAGCAAACCGGAGGGACGTCGTTGACA
>DPLS01000165.1 GCA_003541875.1 Bacteroidota bacterium
GGGAAATGAAGGCAAGGTTATCGATCGTCTCACAGGAGCGAATCACAGACGAGTTTCTCAAGACACTTAGGACCCCAAAACCGTCAGTCGGGTTGCGACTCATGTTCGAGACTGGAGTATTGGGGGTTGTGTTTCCCGAAATTGCCGAGATGGCGGGAGTCGACCAGAGGAGGGACCACCACCACAAGGATGTCTTTCTACATACATGCACCGTTATTGACAACATTGCTCAAACAACGGACAACGTGTGGTTGAGGTTCGTCGCTCTCGTGCACGATATCGCGAAACCGCGGACGAAGGCATTCAAGGAGGGGATTGGCTGGACATTCCACGGCCATGAAGAGCTGGGTGCCCGAATGATGAAAGGCATATTCAAGAAACTCAAGCTCCCGATGGATCCCTTCCCGTATGTTGAGAAGCTTGTGCGCTTGCATTTGCGACCCATGGTGCTTGTTGATGACATCGTAACCGATTCTGCTGTCCGTCGACTCGTCTTTGAGACGGGCAACGACATTGATGACCTGATGAAGCTGTGCCGGGCAGACATCACGTCCAAGAATCCAAAGCTTGTTGAGCGCTACCTCCGCAATTATGATGTTGTCATGCAGAAGATCGTGGAGGTAGAGGAAAAGGATCGACTGCGGAACTGGCAGCCACCTGTGATGGGGGAAGAGATCATGGCGGTGTGTGGTATCCAGCCTGGCAAGAAGGTGGGGGACCTGAAGCACGCGATTGAGGAAGCCATACTCGATGGGAAGATACCGAACGACCATGATGCTGCGCTTCAGTATCTGCTCAAAATAAGGGACACAATCATCAGTCGAGAGCCCACCGCGGAAGACCGATAATCAGTGTTTCTGGTCGAATTTTAGCGTGTTGGTATGAAACTTTTCCTCCAGAAAGAACGTCTATGTTTGTAGCAAGCAGCTGATTGTCGTTATTTAATCCCCTCTGCTGGCCCCGTTGGAGTTTTGGGTGCCGTCAAGGAACAAGTCAAAGTAGGATCGCCGTTGAACCAGACGGCAGAGATATCACATCAATCGGAGTATCCCATGCGATTCAAGAAACACACCATCCTCACAATCGCAGTCTTGCAGGCCACGTTGGCGTACGGTCAGGTCAAGACCATCAGCCTTGACCAAGCCAGACAAATTGCACTCGAACGAAATCTGGCTGTGTCCCAGGCTCAGAACAATGTTGAAGCCGCCCAGGCGTCCGTTCTCGCCGCCACAGGCAGCTACCTGCCCACACTCTCTGCTTCGATGACCTGGGATAGATCTCAGACGGATTCGAAGAACCTGTACATTGATCAGATCTCGAACACCATCAAGCCAATAGGACTCAGCACGGCTACCCGGCTTCAAACGGGTGCCACCCTCGACTACACGCTTTTTAATGGGTTCGGCCGGGAGGGAAACAGGAAGCGGGCTTCAGCAAGATCGGTTGCAAGTGAACAAACGGCAGCACGCACACGCCAGGATATCGTGTTTCTGGTCGAAAGTGAATACCTGGATGTGTTGCGGAATGGGCAGTTGGTGAAGGTAAGCGAAGAAAATTTGAAACGGGATAATCGTCAGCTTGAACGGATTACGGAATCGAACCGAGTTGGTGCTCTTTCGCTCGCCGACGTGTATCGTCAGCAGTCGCAGGTTGCAGCCGATGAACTCAACCTGATCACCGCCCAGAACAACTATGACAAAGCGAAGGCCGACCTGGTGTCGTTAATGGGACTGGATGTCTCGGAAGACTACACGATCGCCGATCCTGCGATCTCAACCGAAATTGCTCAGTCGGAATTGGACTCTTCGATGTCGCAGTACAGAAACTTCAGGGAACTGTCCGAAAGAGCAGTTGCTCACCGTCCGGACTATCAAGCGGCAACAGAGTCGTTCAATGCAGCGGATGCTGACGTAACGAGCGCACGCAGTGGGTATTTCCCCTCCATCGGGGCAAGAGCTGGTTATGGTTTGAATGGGGAAGCGTTTTCTTCGCTCAAAAACACCAAGGTATTCAATCTGGGGTTATGGTTGCAGTGGAACATCTTCGACGGTTTTGGAACCAACCAGAAATTGGAGGCGGCGCAGATCGAGAAGAGGAATGCGGAATTATCTCTGCAACAAAGCCAGCGTAACATCAACGTTGAGATCAAGAAAGCCCTTCTCGATCTTGATGCGGCCAGAAAGCTTTACGAGGTGAGCCAAAAAGGAGTAGTCTCTGCGACCCAGGACTACAAGATCGCTGAGGAAAGATACAATCTAGGAGCAGGTACGTTGCTCGACCTGCTTACGGCAAGCGCAAACCTTGTTAACGCGCAAGCAAACAAAGTGAATGCATCGTACGGATTTGTTACCTCGAAACGAAACGTGGAGTACGCTCTCGGAGAACGTACCTACTAAGAGAGTATCCAGCTACTGCGGCCAGCCTGGGGCTGACCGAGAACATCATATAAGGAGTGAAAGAAATGGCTACCAACGGAAAGAAGTCGAAGAAGAAAAAAGTCATCATCTTTTCCGTCATTGGGGTTGTGCTCATTGCGCTCGGCCTGATCCTCTTTCTCGGGAGCAAGAAAGAGCCTGTCCTGCCGGTCCAGGTTGAGAAGGTCGCCCGCCATACCATAACTCAAGTGGTGACGGCAACCGGGAAGATCCAGCCTGAGGTGCAGGTGAAAATCTCTCCGGAGGTCAGCGGCGAGATTGTGGCGTTGCCCGTTAAAGAGGGGCAACGTGTGAAGAAGGGTGACCTTCTGATGAAAATCAAACCGGACGCGTATGTCGCTCAACGCGACCAATATTCAGCGGTCCTTCTGCAGAGCAAGGCAAATCTTACAAAGTACGAGTTGGATTATAAGCGCGTAGACAACCTGTATAAGAAAGGCATGGTCTCGGAGGCAGAGTATGAGCAGTCACATGCCCTCTACGAGAGCAGTAGGGCCGAATATGCCCGCGCAAAGGCGTCGTTGGATCAGGCAGAGGAGTCTTTGAGGAAGACGACGATCTTCTCGCCGATGGAGGGTACTGTCAGTCAGTTGAACTCCGAGCTGGGCGAGCGTGTTCTGGGGACGGCACAATTTCAGGGCACCGACGTCATGACTATTGCCGACTTGTCGCGAATGGAAGCGAGGGTTGATGTGAGTGAAAACGATGTCATTCTCGTCTCAGTTGGCGATACGGCACGGGTCTCGATTGACGCGTTCCCTGATCGGAAGGTAAACGCGATGGTCTATGAGATCGCAAACACCGCAAAGTCAAAGGGATTGGGAACGCAGGAGGAAGTGACGAACTTCGAAGTGAAGATGAGGGTGATTGACAAAAGCGTTCAGCTCAGACCCGGCATGTCGATGACTGCTGATGTCGAAACAGAGACACGGCAGAATGTGCTTGCTGTACCTATTCAGAGTGTGACTGCGCGGGCTCCAAAAACTGAGATGAAAGAAGGTAGCACCGACGGCCAATCGGGGACCTTCATAACGGCAAGCGCTGGTCCGAAAGCGCGAGCCGAGAATAAGCCGAAAGAGATAGTGTTCGTTGTCGAGAACAGTCAGGCAAAGGCGGTGCCCGTGAAACGCGGAATCAGCGACGGAGCGTTTATCGAGATTATCGAGGGCGTTGGTGAAGGTGCCGAAGTAGTATCCGGCAGCTACAAGGCCATCAACCGCGAGCTTGAGGATGGAGCGAAGGTGAAGATTGAGGAACAGAAGAAGATGGCAAACAAACCCGGCGCTCCAAGCAACGGATAGTTTCGCGGTCAGCAACGACATCCACTCTAGCAAAGGCATGACATGAGCACGATGATTGAACTGAAGAACATCACCAAGATGTATGACATGGGCGGGGCCGAGGAAGTGCATGCTCTCCAGGGCGTTTCGGTCACCCTGCAGAAGAATGAATATGTGGCGATCATGGGGCCGTCCGGGTCTGGTAAGTCCACGCTCATGAATATCATCGGATGTCTGGACACGCCAACCTCCGGCCAGTACATCTTCAACGGTGTGAATGTCAGCGAGATGAGTGATAATGAACTTGCGCGGGTGAGGAACAGGGAGATAGGTTTTGTATTTCAGACGTTCAATCTGCTGGCGCGTTCCGATGCTCTCCACAACGTCGAGCTTCCTTTGATTTATGCGGGCACGCCCGCAGCCGAGCGTCGACGCAAAGCAATGGAAACCCTTACGAGTGTCGGACTCGGCGATCGTGCGCGTCACAAGCCAAACGAGCTTTCGGGAGGTCAGCGCCAGCGTGTTGCGGTTGCTCGTGCACTCGTAACATCTCCCTCCATTATCCTCGCCGACGAGCCGACAGGAAACCTTGACACGAAGACGGGTGAAGAGATCATGATCCTGCTTGAAGAACTCCACCGGCTGGGCAACACCATTATCTTGGTGACGCATGAAGCAGATATCGCGGAACATGCGCATCGTGTCATTCGCATTCGAGACGGAAAGGTGGAGAGCGACGAAAGTAACGGCCATCGCCGCACATATAAGACTGCTGCTCACGCGTCGTAACAACGGGAGCATTGAATGCACTTCCTGACAGAGTTGAAAGAAGGACTGTTGATTTCGTTCCGGGCAATCCGGGCGAACAAGATGCGATCGGTTCTCACCACGCTTGGGATCGTCATCGGGATTGTCTCGGTCACGCTGATGTCGACCGCGATCGAAGGGGTGAACCGCGCCTTCGACAAAAGCGCCAAGGCGTTCGGGACCGACGTCCTGTATATTGAGAAATTCCCCTGGGTAAACTCGGAAGACTGGGCCAGCATCAGGAACCGACGTGACCTGAAAGCAAGTTACGCTGCTCAGATTGAGCGGAAATCGTCCTTTGCCGATGCAGTAGCCCCTGTGATGGCAACACGGCGTCCAGTAACATACCTTTCCAACACAATTGATGACGGTCTGGTAACAGGAACGACCAGTGAATACTCCTCCGCAGCAGGAGTCACGGTTGAGGATGGAAGATTCTTCAATGCTGAAGAGTCAGGTGGTGGGAGGCCGGTCTGTGCAATTGGGGCGACTGTTGCGGAAAACCTCTTCCCCAAGGAGGATCCCATCGGCAAGACACTGCGGGTTGCCGGGCATCCATTCACCGTGGTCGGCGTGTTTGAGAAGCAAGGCGGGCTGTTTGGTGAGTTCACTTCTGATACTCGGATTTATGTCCCGCTCGTTGCGTTTCAGAGCTTCTTTGGCGGACGTCGATACGTGACGATTCAAGTGAAGGTAAGCGACATCAAGCGGATGGAGGATGCGAAGATTGAACTTGAAGGCGTCATGCGGACGATTCGGAATATTCTGCCGGGCAAAGCAAACGACTTCAACATCAACCAGCAAGAGATACTCACCCAGACGTTTGCTCCCATCAGCCTGGTGATTGCATCGATAGGTCTCTTTATTACCGGTCTCTCTCTCTTTGTTGGCGGGATTGGGATCATGAATATTATGTTCGTGTCTGTTACCGAGCGGACAAAAGAGATCGGGATACGCAAGGCGATTGGCGCACCACGCAGGTCAATCCTGATGCAGTTCCTTTCCGAATCCGCGGCACTGTGCTTAATGGGCGGGCTGATCGGATTGATCGTTTCCTATCCGTTAAGCTTGATCGTTGATCAATTCCTTCCAACATCGATGCCGCTCTCGATCGTTTTCATCTCGATACTGATTTCGCTTACTGTTGGGGTAATTTCCGGATTCCTGCCGGCTTATCGTGCCGCTCGCATGGATCCTGTCGAGGCACTGCGCTATGAGTAAAGCTCTGCTTACATTGGCGGGCCTGCGTGAGAGCCTGGCCATGGCACTGAATGCTGTTCGAACGAACAAGCTTCGTTCGGTCCTCACGTTGCTTGGCATTGTGGTTGGCATTTTCTCCATCATCTCCGTCATGACAGCGATGGGCGTGTTGCGCAATAGCATCGAAGTGGGGCTGAACCAACTTGGTGCCAACACGTTTCAAATCCAGAAATTCCCCGTCATCATTGGGAATGACCACAATGTGCGAAGAAGACTTCGAAACAGAAAAGACATCACATATGAGCAGGCACTCGCCGTCCGTGAAAAAGCAACGCTCGCTCAGGCGGTAGGGATCGAAGTCTGGGATTTTGGCAAGATTGTGTGGTGGAAAGGACAGCGCACAAACCCCAACATCGTCATCTTCGGGGAGAATATGGACGGGATCGCCACCAACAATTGGGTGGTGGAAAATGGCCGGAGCTTTACGGCGCAAGACATGGATCTCTCGAAGCCGGTTGCTACCATTGGCAAGGTGGTTGCGGACAAGCTCTTCCCGCCCAGTGTGAATCCTGTCGGCGAAACCATCCGCATCGATGGTAACCTCTACGAAGTCATCGGCGTCTATGCTACGAAGGGAGATGTTCTCGGTGGCAACAACGACAATTTCGTTGTTATTCCCATTGAGAAGTACTTCGAGAAGTACGGCAAGTCTGGCAGAAGCGTGAACATCATGGTGCAGGCGTTGAGCAGGGAGGTGGTCGATGAAGCCGTTGAACAGGCGCGCGGGATTCTGCGGATTGCACGGAACGTGCCCCCGGGCTCCGAAGACGACTTTGCGTGGTTCTCCAATGATTCCGTAGTCCGTCAGTTTGATGACTTCACGGAGTATCTTCGCCTCGGCGTGCTTCTCGTCAGCTCTATTGCCTTGCTGGCCGCCGGAGTGGGCATCATGAACATCATGCTCGTATCCGTGACAGAACGAACGCGTGAGATTGGAATTCGCAAAGCCATCGGGGCTCAGCAACGGGACGTGCTCTCTCAGTTCATCATGGAGGCTGTCATTCTCTGCGAGATTGGTGGGCTCATCGGAATCGTCCTCGGTATCATCGGCGGCAACGTTGTCGGCATTTTGATGGATATCCCCGCTGTTATTCCATGGGAATGGGTGGGCATTGGCGTCATGGTCTGTACTGTGGTAGGTTTGGTTTTTGGTGTGTACCCTGCCTGGAAAGCCTCGGCGTTGGATCCCATTGAAGCCCTCCGGTATGAGTAACCGTTTCTTCGAACTTACCAGCCACAAAGAAAGCCTGGCGATGGCGCTTCACGCCATCCGCGCAAACAAGCTGCGTTCAGCTCTCACGCTCCTCGGTATCGTTGTCGGCATCTTCTCGATTATCTCCGTCATGACCGCCATGGGTGTGCTTCGCAGGGCAATCGAAGAAGGAATCACCCAACTCGGCGCAAACACGTTCCAGATCCAGAAATACCCCCCCATGATGGGCTCAGGGGATGGAGCACGCGGTCGATTTCGAAACCGGAAGAACATCACGTACGAGCAGGCTCTTCAGGTTCGCGACAAGTCAACACTGGCGCTTGCCGTCGGTATCGAAAGCTGGGAATTTGGCCGGATCGTTCGATGGCAGGGACAGAAAACAAACCCGAACATCTCACTGGCTGGCGAAAACCTCGAGGGCATTGTAACAAATGACTGGACGGTGGAACACGGGCGTGGTATTACCCAGCAGGACATGGATCTTGCGAGGAACGTGATAATTCTCGGGAAACCGGTTGCGGAGAAGTTGTTTCCTCCGAACATCAATCCGGTGGGTGAGCAGGTTCGCGTTGATGCGACGTGGTATGAAGTGATTGGCGTGTTGCAGAGCAAGGGGGGCGCGCTCGGAGGGAACCAGGATAACTTGGTGATCATTCCCCTTTACACTTACTTCCAGAAGTACGGCAAGTCGGAAAAGAGCTTTCATATTATGGTGAAGGCCAAGAGCCGGGAAGTCGTGGAGGATGCGATTGAAGAATGCGTCAGTATCTTGCGCGCCGCACGCAACCTCGATCCTGGCGAGGAAGACGACTTTGGGTATTTCTCCAACGACTCACTCGTGAAGCAATTCAATGAATTCACGTTGTATCTCCGGCTTGGCGTTCTCGTCATCAGTTCCATTGCGTTGCTCGCAGCCGGTGTCGGCATTATGAACATCATGCTCGTGTCGGTCACGGAGCGGACACGGGAGATCGGCATCCGCATGGCTGTCGGCGCGCGCGAACGGGACATTCTGGTGCAATTTCTGGTGGAGGCCCTTATGGTTGGCGTTGTGGGCGGCACGATTGGAATTGGGGTTGGGGTGGGCATTCCGAAATTTGTAAAGCTGCTGGCCGCGGTTTGTGCCGAACTCAAAATTCCCGCCGAGACGCTCACCATGGTGGCTGGCTGGCCAACGCTTATTCCTTTACCCATTATTGCCATCGCATTCCTATCCAGCGCCGGAATTGGAATCATCTCCGGATTTTATCCCGCGTGGAAAGCTTCCAAACTCGACCCCATCGAGGCATTGCGTTACGAGTGAGGTCAATGAAAGAACGCTCCACATTTAACATTCAACATTCAACCCCCAATGATTTTTTGTCCGTGCGTGTCGCGTCATTTGAATGTTCGGCGTTGAATGTTGAGCGTT
>DPLS01000301.1 GCA_003541875.1 Bacteroidota bacterium
GGAACTCCAAAGGCGGAGCACCAGCGTATGTTCCTCCAATGAGCCCTGTAGGTCCCAACAAGTAGTAGAGCACTGTCCCCAGAAAGACGGATGCGAAGACGCCGGGGATATTTTTCGGGAGGCCAATCCCAGCAACGAGGGTATAGAACACTAGGCCAAGAGCAATGAGACCGACAAGCGGCATCCCAAAAATATCTACAAGGGGGATGAAGCCAATGAGCGCAAGCCCAATGCCGGCAAGGGATCCAAGCAGACCAGCTTGAGGAACTACTCTCTGTATCCACTGACCGAGGAATGAGAATATGACCTTGAGAATCCCGATCATCACCATGGTTGCCATACCTAAATACCATGTCATCATTGCAGCATCATGCTCTGGCATACCCGAGGCCTTGAACCCGACGAACGCAGGGCCAAGGACGACGAGGGCAATTCCAATTGTCGACGGAGTGTCCAGTCCCAGTGGCATTGCAGTGACCTGTCTTCCAGTCTTTCGAGCAAGCCGGAATGCCATCCAGGTATACACCAGATCCCCGAAGAGCACACCAAACGCTGTCCCTGGGAACATCCGGGTGTAGATGATGTCTGCGGGAAACTTGAAGACGAAAATGAGAATGCCAGCGAGAAAGGAGAGCACTGTCAGGTTATCGAACATCAACCCGAAAAAGCCATTCAGATCTCCCAACACAAACCACCTATACTTCTTCTCCGTGTTGTTCATGGGATTCGATCTCTTGTGTTTGTCGACTAGTTGGTCAGAATTCCCGCTATGGAGGCCGTCATCCAGGTGGCAATTGTTCCACCCAGAACTGCCTTCAGGCCGAGCTTCGCGATATCACCACGGCGGTTCTCGGCAAGTGGACTGATGCCGCCGATCTGGATGGCAATGGATGAGAAGTTTGCAAAACCACAAAGGGCATAGGTCGCTACGACGATTGCCTTTGGTGAGAGTTGTCCAGCCGAAACGAGGTCTGCCATGCGAAGGTATGCAACGAATTCATTCAAGACGAGTTTGATCCCCATCAGGCTGCCCACGTTCAAGGCATCTTTCCAAGGGACACCGATGGCAACGGCCACGAACTGAAACACCATACCGAAGAGAAGCTCGAGGGACAGTGGCTTTCCAAACTGGGTTTGACAGGCAGCGTTCAGTCCGGTGAGATCTCCCAATCCTCCGAGGAGAGCATTGATCAGGGCGATAAGCGCAATGAATGCCAACAACATACCCGCGACATTTAATGCAAGTCGGAGACCATCGCCAGCTCCAGCCGCTGCCGCTTCGATGATGTTTGAGCTTGACTTCTCGATCTTCACCTTCACGGTCCCCATCGTCACTGGTTCTTCGGTTTCCGGAACGAGAATCTTGGCAACGATCATTGTAGCTGGTGCTGCCATGATGCTTGCTGCGAGGAGGTGTCCGGCAAAATAGACTTGAGATACATCCACAGAGACTCCCTGGGACTTTGCGTATGCTACCCCCAGCATTTGCATGTAGGCTGCCAAGACGCCGCCAGCAATATGGGCCATGCCGCTTACCATAATGGTAAGTAGTTCAGAATTCGTCAGCATGGCAAGATAGGGGCGTATTACAAGCGGTGCCTCTGTCTGTCCGATGAAGGTATTGGCCGCAACACTCAACGACTCTGCTCCGCTGGTACCCATTAACCGTAGCATCACCCACGCAATCCCCTGAACTATGCGCTGCATGATCCCGAGGTAGTAGCAGATGCCCATAAACGAGGCGAAGAAGATAATGGTAGGCAGAACCTGAAACGCGAAAATGAAGCCGATACTTCCTGAGGAACCTGGTGATGTAGCGAGTGGCCCAAATACGAATTGTGCTCCATCGCTGGCAAAGCTGAAGAGCCTGACAAATAGCCTGCTGATGAACTCGAAGGTGTCCCGACCGGCTGCGGTCTTCAAGACGAGGAAAGCAAAGCCAAATTGGAGGATGAACCCGACAAGGACGAGACGCCAGTTGATCTTTCGTCTATTCCTTGAGAAGAGGAATGCCAAAGCCGTGACCGCTACCAGTCCGAGCAGTCCGTTCAAGAGTGCAAGGAGATCCATTGAGCAAGTGCCACTGTTGGTTGTGTGCTTTACTGCTTTGGAGGTTCAAAGCATCGTCTGCAGCGAGCCTCGTAGGAATCTTTGGCCCCGACGAGCACGCGCTCGCTTGAGGCTGTTGTTCGTTGTGTCCTGTCAGCGGGATTTCCGCATACCATGCAGATTGCGAGCGTCTTGGTGATATACTCAGCCACGGCAAGGAGTTGAGGCATTGGCTCGAAGGGTTTACCTCGGTAGTCCTGATCCAGTCCCGCAATGATCACTCTCTTCCCCTGGTTGGCGAGTTGCTCGACCACATCGATTATTCCAGCATCAAAAAACTGCCCCTCGTCAATCCCTACCACCTGAGCGTCCTTGGCAATTTCCAGGATCTGGCTTGAGTCTTCTACTACGGTCGAGAGGAGGCGGGCTTCACTGTGCGAAACGATATGATCCGAGCTGTACCGGGTGTCGATCTTCGGTTTGAAAATCGCCACATTCTGCCGGGCGATTTGTGCCCGGCGAATCCGGCGTATCAGTTCTTCGGTCTTCCCGCTGGACATGCAGCCGGCAATAACTTCAATCCAGCCAACGTTCTTGGGAGAGTCATGGATTGTTGGGGTACTCATTTCGGTCGTTTCTTCAATCTATCGAGATTCTTCTTGGTGAATGCGTGAGGCAACAGTTCGTTCATCTTGATGACTCGGGTCTCCCCATTCTTCTTCGTCAGGATAACGTCGATATTTCCGGCAAGGTCTGAGATCACCTGACGGCATGCTCCGCAGGGAGACGTGAAGCCATTCTCGTCAGAGGCAATGGCAATCGCTTTGAACTTCGTGTATCCCTCTGAGACAGCTTTGAAGAACGCCGTTCGCTCTGCACAGATCGTCAGGCCGTAAGAACTGCTTTCAACATTGCAGCCGGTGAAGACCTTGCCCCCCTTTGTTAGGAGAGCAGCCCCAACGCGGAATCGCGAGTAAGGGGAGTATGAAAACCTTCTGGCAACGAGTGCTCGTTTGGCGAGAGTCTTATAATCCATCAGGATTCGACTGAAAAAGTTTGAAAAATATATCCAAACACCCCGTCAAATGCAACCTGACTGGCCAAGAGAGAGGACCTTTTAGCGGCTATGAAGATGCAGTAGAACGACCTTCCTATCAAGGTTTTCGCGAGGCGTCTCATAGATAACATCCCCCTGACGCAACAGGTCTGTCGGCTCTTTTGCCCAATACGATTGCCAGTACCTGAAGCTCCCGACAGGATCAACGAGATGCGTCACGCCAACTCGCCTGCAGTAGTCTCCGAGTGATCGGTTCTTGATGTGGTCATATGCGACGTTGTTCACTAGGCCATCGAGGTTGACAACATTGCCGCGGTCGAAGAAATAGCCATATACGCCGGCATTCCACGACCCCACAGTAGTCTTTTCGGGGAGGACCCTGTTCATGGAAAGGACCATCTGGTACTTGTCGATTTCGCCGATGGCCTTTGTGTACACCCGACGCATCGACTCACCATAAACGACCAATGCCGGAAGAAGCGCTACGATGGAGATTCGCCGCAGGGCGAGTTTGTGCTTCGGCTGAGTGGACGTGACAAACAACTCAGTGGTCACTCCTCCAAGAAGAAAGAGGAACGGGAGGAGAGATGTGTAGTACCACCCCCGGAGATAGACACCGCGGAAGGTGTGAATGGCGACGAAAGCCACAATCACTACTAACAATGGCATCAAGGATGTGTAGTACTGTGACATCACAACAGCCTGTTTGGCTTCCCGTGATCGTAGAAGCCGAATAGTCGAAAGCGCAAATCCCCCAAGTGCAATGGCGATGAGCAAAGGAATGAACGACATGGTTGACGTGTTGTCAAGATAGAACGGGAAGAATCTCACGATGCTCGCCAGATTGCGGACGGTTTGCAGCAGAAAGTCCATGGCACTCCACCCTTGAGCGTCAAGATTGGCCCTGGTAACGAACGCGACTGATTGCCCACTCACCTGCACGAGCGACCCGAAGTTGACATACGACCAAATGAGCCACGGCACTACCAGAATGAGAGCTGTTGATCCCGATGCGAAAAGGTACCTCGATGGCCCAGACTGGTTCCGATAGTGAACACCAATGTGGATGTAGGTGGCCCCCAACAAAACAATATTGTCCGTGCGCGCAAGGAAGAGAAGACTCGAAACGATTCCGAAAATCATAGCTTCTCTCAGTTGAAACAGATCGCTCTTGAGGATTCGAAAATAGAGAATCAGATAGAACGAAATCACCATCAGGTTGAGAGCTGTCTCAAGTCCGCTTAGTGGTCCAGCATGACTGAATAGGATTGTTGGGAATGCGTAGAAAGAACAGACAACAAGGCGAATGTTTTGACGTACGTTCTGCTCGCGCAGCAGTACCCACAGAAGGTAGATCGTCAGCGTATCGATGATGGCTGAAAGTGAAAGGATGGCATGAATGGCGACGATTTTGTCTTGCATCAGTGACTGGATCGGAAGAAGAATGAAAAGCCACAATGGATGGAAGCCATTTGTTTCAGCGATCCGGTCGAACGTGAGGCCGAATCCCTGCGCGGCGTTGCGTGCGATGGTGAAGTAGTAAAACGCATCGTCGGCGAGCACGTAGCGCAATAACCACTCAAAAGGTG
>DPLS01000005.1 GCA_003541875.1 Bacteroidota bacterium
GGAAGCAAAAAAACAATCACCCAAAAGATTGAAAGAGGGACTAGTCCTCCCTCATCCCTTTGTGCTATCGGTGTTGAAATGTCAAGCCATGGTAGTTGAACATGACTTGTTCCAACCGGAGAGCCGTTGTTGCTTCGTGAAAGTTTTCGCTTGAAGTCTGGAGACAAAAATAGATGCAATCGCACCTGCAGCTCCCATCCTTCTTTGCATTCGATAGGTGGGCTGTTTCGCAAGCAACCGGCAGGTCATTCCATCCCGGCACATTTCCTTCTCTAGGGAATCGGGGATCGCCCTCCAGCTGCAGAGAGGCTTGCGGGTCAAGGATACTTTGGCTATCTTTCATCCACCTTCACGCCAGAAAAGACCTCAAACCACGAGGACTCGTTTCCGGAAACTTTAGACAACCTTGCGCCAGATGGAACCCCACTCTCGACGTGGGAGTTTGCATGGGACTCTAAGTATAACCAAGTTGAAGTCGAGCAGGCCATGTACACTCCGGGATGCAACTGGACACGATGATCCTCCACGATCGAACAGACGCGCATTGCAGAGAACATTGAAGATCGCTCGTACACAAATTCTGGTGGCAACTGCGGTGGCTCTTCTCATCGCATGGCCTGTTGCTGCTCAGGAGACAGCAGATTCTCTGGGTTCCACTAAAGTTATGGAAGAAATCGGGGCGGATACTGATCCGACGAAACCAGTAGCGTTCAGTCTCCGTGATGAATTTGCCAGGCTGAATGCTACTACCTCGGTCAACTCGCTTATCTTTCGCGTCGACAGACTCTTCCTTGAAGGGCTTGGAGTGCAGGGTCCGGCCCGCGGCATCCTTGCGCGACTCGATATCCCCGTCAATACTTTCTCAAACCCCTCAACCACAGAAACTGGTCTGGGGGATGTCTATATGCAGGCCTTGGTGGCGCCGCGCATCCAGGGAAACTTTGTGATGGCCGGAGGAACCGGGCTCGTGCTGCCGACTGCTTCTTCGACAAAGCTCGGGCGGGGGAAATGGATTGCTTCACCGGCAATAGCACCGATTTGGTTATTTCCGCGTGAAGGAGTGGCGTATATCAAGATACAGGACTGGTTCTCTTTTGCAGGACAGTCGAACAGACCCAAAGTCCATTACCTCACCGTGACAGGGTTGATTCTTCGAAGGATCTCAAAGCAATGGTGGCTACTACTCGATACTGAATCGAACACCGATTGGTTGAATGAGGGACACACGTGGTACAAGTCCGGACTCCTTCTAGGAATCATGTTCTCGAACCGCGTGGGGCTCTCGGTGAAGGGTGAAATTCCTTTTGGTCAGTATCGTCCGGGCGATTGGACCATAAAGACGAGTTTGTTTCTCACTCGGTTCTAAGAGCACGCCGCATCTCATTAGAGAGTTTACCTGAGCGTACAGCAATGAGGTATGTTTGGGTGACTCATTTGCGTTGCTGGCAGTTGCATTCTGATCGAACAACAAATGCACACTACATAAGGAGGTCAAAAGATGATACGAAACCGTTTCCTTACATTGGGATTCAAGGGACTCCTGGCACTGTCCGTCGGTCTCCTCGCCGGCTGCTCTGCCTTTCAGAGCTCCCGGAGAATGGATATGTCGCCGTTCTCTGAGAACACAAGCACGATGTTCGTCGAGGTGGCAAGAATCTCACGGCCGTTCCCCTGGGAAAATGCGAAACCGTATGTCGATGCATCCGAGTTTGCGGATTTTCGGCAGCGTGCCACCACGGTAATCGGGGCATTCCGTGGCATCGTGATGTATTCCAACCAGGTCGTTGCTCTCAACAACGCCAAGATGGATGACAAAAAGAAGAACGATCAGCTTGCGAAATATATCGAAGAAGCAACACGCAAAGTCAGTCAGGAGGGCATGCTCGACAGCATTGGCATCGACGCGGCTGAATTGAAAGCCATTCTAGCTGACGTCAGGAATGCGGAGGTCTTCCTTGAAGGTATCGCGGCGGCTTCGCCACTGATCAATGCAATAGTCGTTTCAATGGGAAACCAATTGGAGGCCATCCAGTCGTCAATCCCAAAAGTCTTCGCGTCAGTTGACAGCAAAATCGAAGCCGACTATGCCGATAGAAAGAGCAACTATGCGAATCTGGTCAGGCTCCAAGTCGCGACTATGCGCGGGATGACCCAGATCTACAAGGCACGACGTGGAGATCAGGCGGCGTTGGACACGCTGCTCAGGGAAGACCCCTCGGTGAAGGAGCTCATCCCTTCGCCCGAGAAGGCAACGGGTAAAAGCTTGGCAGCTGCGGAGGCAGTCCTTACTGATCGGGCCATGAAACTCGACACCTTCATTCACCAAATGGATTCCGAGGCAGCGACGTATCGGGCCAAGAGGCGTGAACTGTCGGATTGGCAAATGAGTGTCGAAGAAAAAATCAAGATAGCGCGTGATGCGATCGCTGTCTGGGCGCAGTCGCATCGGAACCTCGGGGCAGGGATTCCTGTGCCGCCCCTTATCGATGTTGGTGGAATTGCCAAAGGGCTCGCGAAGACGGTTGTTCCCTTACCTTGATGGATGAAGTGGTGCGCTTGCGCGACCCCGCTCAGGCTACGTATGCACCCCTCAAGGAGGTCGGCAAGGGAACGGAAAGGCAACAGCCGGCAGCCAAGGAAATACTGCCGGCAAGACAACGATTGGATTGCCGGAACAGAATCATGAATGCCCGGCATATCGGGATCTATCACACACATAATGAAGAGGTCGTCACCATGAAATACGCAGTCTCTTGTATCCTTCTCGCTTCACTCACGCTGATCATGTCTTGCGGAACTTCTCAGGAGGTGACGAGCTTTTGGAAAAACCCCGAGGGCACTAAGGGAAAAACCTACAGCTCCGTTATGATTGTGGCGACCACAGCGGACAAGGCGGCACGCAACACCGTAGAAGGCGATCTTGCCGCAGCAGCAGCTGGCAGGGGGTTGAAGGCCACGCGAAGCATCGACGCGTTCCCCTCGAGTTTCACGAAGGACAATGTTCCGTCGAAGGAAGAGATGATGGCGAAGATCGCGGAATTGAAATGCGATGCCGTCTTCACTGTGGCGCTGCTTGATGAGAAGAGCGAACAACGGTATGTCCCGGGAACCACAACCTACGCAACGGTTGGGTATGGAGCAGGCGCGTATGCGCCGTATCCCCAGTATGGCTACTACGGCAATTACAGTAGCTACACCGCTTACTCTTATCCTATGACAACCACCCCCGGCTACTACACAACCGACAAGACATACTTCATCGAAGGTAATCTGTACGATGGGGAAACGGGGACTATACTCTGGTCGATGCAATCCTCAGCCTATAATCCTTCCAGCCTGAGCAGTTTCAGCAAAGGATATGCAAAGACTCTGATTGACGAACTGGAAAAGCAGAACATCGGGACGACGAAAAAGCCGTGACCCGATGAAACTTCACAGAACGGGGAGGACATTATCAATTGACTGGCCGACCCGGTCGTAACGTGTGACTATGCAGCGGCGGGAATCGATCCTCCCGCCGCACTTGTATCTCCTCCGCTGCAGTAGTCTGTCGAAGCTCGTGCTTGCCGGACGCAGCGATCACGGCAACGTCGGCATAGCGATGGATTTTCACTCTTGTGAGGTTCTTTGTGGAGCTCCTGAAATACTCGCTCCTCATCGTTCTTGTCCCGTCCGTTGTGGCGGCACAGTCCCCTTACCGGCTAAGTTGGAAGACGGATGGCCCTATCCTGGGAACGGCGGGACTCCTCGGGGTCACAATGTTTGCCACCGATAAGCATCTTCCGGGATTTACCGTCGAAGAGGTGAACGCTCTCTCACCGGCGAATGTCAATGCATTTGACAGACCTGCCACAAAGAACTACGCCACGAAGGCATCGGACATCAGCACTGCTCTTCAGTTTACGCTATTCGTCTCCCCCGTCGCACTTCTGCTGGACGACGACGTGAGAGACGACGTTGTAACATTCGGCGCGATGTATCTCGAAATTGCAGCACTGGCAACGACGACCTCCCAGATTGCCAAGAACATCGTGGACAGGGCCCGTCCCTTTGTGTACAACCCGGCCGCTTCTATGTCCGAAAGGACCGATCCGGACGCGCGCAGATCGTTCTTCTCCGGGCACACAACATTCGCGTTCGCCTCCGCCGTGTTCTTATCGACGGCTTACTGCGACTACTTCCCCGGTTCTTCATGGAGCCTCTATATCTGGGCCGGATCACTTTCAGCCGCAACCGCGGTGGCAATTCTGAGA
>DPLS01000223.1 GCA_003541875.1 Bacteroidota bacterium
ACTTTCGGTGTGGCCCCGCTTTCCGGATTTTCACTTCAATACCTGCTTCATGAAAAGCGAACGCCGCTCGAGTCGCGTCGCCTGTACAACATTGTTCTTGCCACCGTCGGCCTCGGCCTAGTGCTGTACCTGCTCTTGATCTCCGNNTCATCATCAAGAAAAACAAATACGTCGGCTTCTTCTGGGGTTTCTCCATTTTCGCGGTGCTCTTTGCCCTAGGTGGGAATTTTGTTCTTCACAAGCTGTTCTTCGATTTTGTACCCGGATTTGCAAAATTCCGGAATGCGGCTCGCATGGGAGTGTTCTTGACGTTCGGTGCAGCCTTGCTCTCCGGATTTTCACTTCAAAATTTGCTTTACGAAAAGCGACCGCTGTACGAGTCACCTCACTTTCGCAACATAGTTCTTGCTATTCTCGGACTCAGCCTCGTGCTGTACCTGCTCTTGATCTCCGGCCTGCTGTCGGGATCGTTTGAGTTTCTTAAGGACAACGCGACCTTCTCGGCAGTGAAGAAGGATGCCTTGGCTTCATTGTTTGTAACAATACTCTCTGCTCTTTTCCTCTATGGTATCATCAAAGGAACCCCTCTGCTCCGCTGGGCAGGGCTTGCATCTGTTGCCGTGCTGCTGATTGATATGAGCATCTTCGGAGGAGAACAGAACAATTCCAAAACCAATCCCGATGAGTACTTCAATCGGTCGCGTCCACTGACAGACTTCATCAAACAGGATAGCAATGGTGAACTAGTTCGAGTGAACATGCGCAACCAGCAGGGCATGTTGATGGATCGGAACCAGGGTCTGATGGATCGCGTCATGCTGATGGAAGGATATACACCGCTCGTATTGCAGCGGTACCTGCCCCCTTCCCGTGACTGGTCACATACTTGCGATATGATGAACGCAAAATATCGCGTAGCAGCCGACGAACAACGACAGGCACTCACCATCACGCGCGCAACCTCCTACCTTCCCCGCGCCTACATGGTCTACGATGCTCGTATCCTGACAGACTCTGCGTCCATCTTCCAGTTCATGCAGAGCAAGGGTTTTGAGCCTTCCCGTGTGGCTGTTATTGACTCCGACCCGGCCCTCAAGATTTCGGACACCTCATACACGGCACAGTGGTCAGCACATTTCACGTCGTACAAACTGAATTCAATGTCACTTACTGTCTCGACGCCCAAGGACGGCTTCCTGGTCCTCAGCGAAATTTACTATCCCGGATGGAATGCGTACATTGATGGTGAGCCACAGACCGTGTACCGTGCAAATTGGAACCAACGCGTCATCCACATGCGCACCGGGACACATAAGGTGGATATGCGGTTTCAATCAACGCCATTCGAACGTGGAACGTGGATTAGTCTTGCAACTCTTGCTCTGTGTATCGGAGGAATTGTTGTTCCCCTGGTGAAGAGGCCTCGTAATTCAGAACAACAGGCAGCATGAGTATGTACTCCATCGTCATACCAGTATACAACGAGCGGGACACGATCCCGGCACTCTACGAACGGGTGAAGAACGTCATCGACAGCTTTGACGCCCCAGCAGAAGTTGTGATTATCGAGGATGGTGGAACTGACGGGTCGTTTGAGCTTCTGAAGGAAATTCACAAGAGAGATCCCCGTTTCAAAGTGCTGAGCTTCTCACGAAACTTCGGCCATCAGGTGGCAATTTCCGCTGGACTGGAGCACGCTTCGGGAGACGCCGTGATGATTATTGATGGTGACTTGCAGGACCCGCCCGAGGTGCTGCCACAGTTTGTCGCGAAGTGGAAGGAAGGTTTTGACGTGGTGTATGCCATCCGCACCAAGCGCAAGGAAAACATTTTCAAGCGGGCCGCGTACGCAGTTTTCTACCGTATTCTGAATCAACTCTCGTATCTCGATATTCCACTCGACTCCGGCGATTTCTGTTTGATGGACAAGCGTGCAGTGGAGGCATTGTGCAAGCTCCCCGAGCGCAAGCGCTTTGTCCGAGGCCTCCGCACATGGGTAGGGTTCCGACAAATCGGGCTCGCGTACGAACGCGACAAGAGGTTCGCCGGTGAACCGAAGTACACATTCACAAGGCTTCTTGGCTTGGCGTACGACGGTATTTTCTCCATCTCAACAACGCCACTCCGCGTGGCAGTCTACATTGGCTTCAGTCTTGCAGCTCTCGCATTTCTGGGTGGATTGCTCGTGGTCTATGACAAGCTTGTCTACGGTATTGCCCTCGTGGGATGGTCTTCCACAATCGTTGTCATTACGTTCCTTGGAGGAGTAATTCTCTCTACGCTGGGAATCATCGGTGAATACGTCAGTAGGATCTATGAAGAAGTGAAGAACCGGCCCCTCTATGTTGTGAAGGAGAGGCTGGGATTGTAATGGAAGAGCATCTCTACCAGCAGTTCTATGAAATAGAGAACACACATTGGTGGTTTACCGCCCGGCAATCGATCATAACAACCTATCTCCGGCATCGCGTGGACACAACACAACGCTGGAAGCTCCTTGACGTGGGCTGCGGTACGGGAGCGATCCTTGCGGGAGCCTCGCAGCTCTTCGATGCGTATGGGATGGATGCCTCGCCTCGTGCAATCGAATTCTGTCGCAAACGCGGACTCACAAAGCTTTTCGTCGGGAATCTCGACGGGTATCCCAGCGGCGATCTGTTTGATATCATTACCCTCTTTGATGTCATTGAGCATATTGATGACGATTTGGGGGTGTTGAAACTAGCATACTCGCGACTGAACAGCTCGGGCCACATGCTTGTGACTGTGCCTGCCTACCAATGGCTCTGGAGTTCCCACGACGAAGTGAACCACCACAAGCGACGCTACACGCGATCACAGCTTCGCAGGCTGGTGGCTAACGCCGGCTTCCAGATCGATCATTGCACATATTTCAACACATTGTTGTTCCCCATCGCTTTGCTGCGACGTCTGCTCGCACAGGCCACCCATGCCCAACAAGCGGACGATTTTCTGATACCTTCCAGACCGGTGAATGCGTTGTTGCGCGGCATCTTTCAGTCAGAGCGGTACGCTGTTCCTTTTGCCACTCTACCCTTTGGATTGTCTCTCCTTTGTTGGGCAACCAAACCCCGTCTATGAATATCATCATGGTCGGCACGGCATTTCCTTTGCGGGGCGGAATTGCTCATTACAACGCGCTGCTCTATCGGGAATTGAGCAAGCGTCATTCCGTCCAGATTATCACCTTCAAGCGACAGTATCCCTCGATTCTTTTTCCGGGAAAGACACAATCAGAGACGTCGGGTGAATTGCTTCGCGTTCCCAGCCGGTCTCTGGTCGACTCCGTTAATCCGCTGAATTGGATCGCAGTCGGTCGTGAGATCAGGAAGCGCA
>DPLS01000224.1 GCA_003541875.1 Bacteroidota bacterium
CTCTCGGCCAGATTTCGATGCTCGGGGTTGCGTTTGCCAACTACATCGAGAAAGATGCAACGCTCATTTCCATTGTTTTTACGATGGCGGGTGCATTCATCCTCTCGTTCGTTAATGTCAAAGACAAACGCCTGAAACACGAGGCGATTATCGGAATTGTGTACGCCGTGGCATCGGCGGCGACGGTGTTGCTGATTTCCAAGGCGCCGCATGGTGAGGCAGATATTTCAGAGGTGTTATTCGGCAGTCTCTTTACCGTGACCACCGGCCAGATATTGCTCATGGCGGGAACGTTCGGCCTGATCGGTCTCGGACATATCATCTTCAGGAAAAGGTTCTTTGAGTTGACCGAGAAGTTTGAGAGCAACCAGGTTGAGCACATCGGGATGTTCAACCTCTGGAACTTTCTCTTTTATCTCTCCATCGGTCTGGCGATCGTGCTTGCTGTCCGGGCGGGTGGCGTCATCCCGGTCTTTACCTATATCGTTGTACCGCCGGTCTCTGCCATCCTCCTTACACGAAAGAAAGGAAGTCTCGTGCTGGTAGCGATGCTGGTAAGTGTTGTTGGAAGTTTCTTTGGCATCTATTTCTCGACGCACTTCGACTTTCCAGCAGGGTCGTCAGTGGTTGCGATTCTCGGCGTGATATTCCTTGCAGCGGCTGGAATGAGGTTGATAAAACCAAAGGGGAGCACCACGCCTTCCGTGGAGTAGATCAGAGAAGTCTGCTCCCCCCGATGGATATTGTTGGCCAGGTCAGTTCCCCGTAAACTCCTCGGCGAAGTACTTCGGCGTCAGTCCTTCCCCCGTTGCGTGCTTGAGGAGGTCGCTCCAGTGTAAGCTTGCGCCCGGCATGAACACCTGTGTTTTCAGAAATTCTCCGATAGCAGGTTTCTGGGCAAAAGAGATTTCTGCAATTGCCGGCAGCTTTTCTACCCTCGTCACGATGGCGTTAAGAATCTGGGATGCGGCCATCTCTCCAAGCAAGTAGTTGTGGTAGTAGCATGGATACTGGGCGAGATGAATCTTCGCCGCCCAGTCGGGCTCGTTCCGGTTGTCGGGTCGCGTGACAAGCTGGTATTTCTCAACCAAATCCCACCATAACCTGTTTAGATCCTGGTCCGGAATCTGATACAGGCTTCGCTCGAAGCGCACCATCACCTGCGACCACCGACTGAACACAAGCTCCTTGGAGCGCAGGTTCTCATGTTGGGTCTTGCGGACTGCTTCCTTATCTTTATCGGTGATGTTCACCATCGTTTGCAGCCAGCCGGGATTGTAGCACTGGCGTTCCATGAGTTGCGCAATTGCTTCGGTGAGGAACGTGTGTGCCTCCACGCGAAGCAGGTACGGCAAGTTGCGGTCTACATACTTTGAATACACTCCATGTCCCAGCTCATGAAGGAGTGTCGACGTCCAGTAATGATTGTCAGAGATGCTGAGCATAACCCGGACATCGCCCGAACGATCCATGTCGTTCTCGAAGGCATGCTGGTACTTCCCCTTGCGAGGTATGAGATCGCTCCTCTTCAGGATATCCTCAACCGGCAAACCGAGTCCGGCATAGAATGTTTGTCCCAGTTCCTCGATGTTCTTTCCTTTGAAGAATGTGTCCAGATCGACGCCGGGTGATTGTGGCGCTTCCTGAAAGAACGGGTCCTCGTAATGCCATGGACGGAGTTGCCCTGGCTGGACACCAAATTTCTTGGCAAGCCTCGCATCGAGGTCGTGCTTCATTTGGGCGAACGGCTCATGGGTCAATTGCTCCAGGTTGTCGAAGACCCCGATGATGTCGTTGGCATCTTGTTCGTCGGTGGCCAGCGCCATAACATAATAGTTTTCAAACCCCAACTGCTTTGCTGCCTGATTACGCAACTTTACCAGTTCGATGACCATTGGTGCCACTTCTTTGCCGACCTGTTTGCTTGCCTCCCAGGCTTTCTTTCGCTTCTCGGGGTTCTTTTCGTCTTTGAGGACGCTTGAAATGTCATTGTCGGCTACCTCTTTGCCGTCAATCTTCCCGCGGAACGTATTGAACCTGCTGGCGATAGCGCTCTGCTTTTCCACTATTGCGCGCAGTAGCGTCGTATCAATCTGGTTCTTGAGATAATTGTTATAGAGGAATGTCAGTTGTCGCTGCAGCAACGAATCGTGGATCGTGTTCCCCTCTTTGAGCTGCTTGAGGAAGGCGAACTCGGTCTTGTTGGATCGGATTCGTTTGATCTCCAGGTCCAGGGCAGCACTTTCGTCGTAGTACCTCTTTTCTCCTGATGCGTTTGCATTCCACTCGGCGATATTGTTAGCTGTGATCTTCGGCTCTATCTGTTTGACATGGCTTGCGATGAAGTCACGCAAGCGGCCCTCATCGGTCTGGGCGGGCTTACATGAGGTCATGAGAAGAACAAGCAAAACTATTGGGATAAAACGCACAATGGTTTTCACGGGGGCTCTCCTTGGGATTCATAGAATTGATTGAATGCGATTATTGAATCTCGCCTACACCGCTCCTACCACCGCATTGATTGCGGCGACATTCACAATATCGTTTACACTACAGCCACGAGAGAGATCAAACGCTGGCTTGCGAAGACCCTGCACCACCGGCCCAATGGCTTCGGCTCCAGCCATGCGTTGTGCCATCTTGTAGCCGATATTGCCGGCGTTGAGGTCGGGGAAGAT
>DPLS01000302.1 GCA_003541875.1 Bacteroidota bacterium
GGGTCATACCACGTCCCCGAATGCAGCGAAAGCAGACTGGCTCCATGATACACCACCTTCACATGTGCCGGGACTGAGAGATCCATCAACAAGTGAAGGACGTGACCGAGACATTGATACGCCTCCAGTCTTCTGTCTAACCGGTAGAGCGCGATTGCGTTGCCCCAAGTGAATGAGTTGATTGAATCATTCGCCCATTCGATGGTTGTTGCCACAGCACCCGGCCACTTGAAGTTATTTGTCGGATCAAAGCCGTGCGGCAGTCCTCTATACCAACCGCTTCGCCTCGACGGATCACCTAATGGGCCGTACGGAATTCGCTGAATTGGGAACGAAGCACAGGTGAATTCCGGTCCCTGATCCCAAGGATTCGGAAAATGAGAACCCACTACTCCTGGAACGGGTTCGTAGTCCTCACCGTATGCCCCTGCCTCTAGCCTGTCTCTGATAGCCGCCGTATCGAGACCGCTTTCTCGAAATCCCGCCTGTACTGCAAGCCGAAATGCTCTCACGGCAATCTCGCGATGGTTTGGATTCCCTGCATAGAGAATCTTGGATAACTCCTGGGAGCGAGTCGAAACACAAAGGCAAAACAACGCAGTCACAAGTGAGATCAGTCGAATCCTGAACAAGCTCATGATATGTCTTTGTCTTGTGATCATATCCTCTGTTTTTTGTTATGACCTCTCTCGTCCGGACACAAACTCTGAAAGTTCAGATTCTGATTTGTCAGAGAATTGTCAATCGCCTGTCACACTTCTTCAGTAGCTGTTCATGGTGAGACAACCAGCCGGAACGATTCACGCCAGGAAAACAAAATGGCGTCACCCCGATGTGAGGACATCGAGCAGTAACGCCACTTGTGCGAATGAACTTCCAAAATGACTGGAGTTAGCTCATTGCTCCAACTGTGCTGCTAATTCCACCGTCATTTTGCGAATCCCGCTCCTGAGTGTAACCCGAGCGGCGGGATCTGAGTTTATTTCGGCGCAAAATCCGAACGTCAGGATTGGGGCAAGCCGCTACGGCTCAGGATTGGAGAGGTGGAGGTGTTGCCAAAGCGATGAGACAGAACGGCAAACGCCTTCAGGTCTAAACCGATGAACCACGGCAGATACCCTGTTCACAATTCCGACCTATGTTTGTCTAGTGCAAATGTATGTAGGGTTTTGCCAGAAGTCAAAAAGCGTGATCAAATTCGAGCATTTGAGAGTACTCTGCAGCAACGCCAAACAAAAGAACCCCACCCACTGCTGCACGGAGCTCGATCGTAACCGCTATTTCAGCAACAACAACTTTTTCGAATCCACAAACCCGCCAGCCTCCATCCTACAGAAGTAGACGCCACTCGCAAAATGAGTTGCATCAAACTTCACGGTCTTGTACCCCCGCTCTTGGAGATCATCTACCAGTACTGCGACCTGGCGACCGGACACATCGTAGACCTTCAGCGTCACCCAGATCCTCACCGCCAATTCATAATCGATCAGTGTTGATGGATTGAAAGGATTAGGATAGTTCACATGCAACCTGAATGCTGGAGGAGAAGTCGAGTGTCCTTCTTGCACATCGACAATTCGATCCATTGTTACGCCAATGACAACCGTTGTCTCCGGCCAAACTTGGACCGTCACGTATCGCGTGGCGAAGATCGAATGCGTGAAATTCAGCGACAACCTTCTCGCATACTCTGTGACAGAGAAATTCCCAGCGCTATCGGAGTATGCGTGAGACATCTCTCCCCACGAAACCATCACTCCACTTATGGGTAAGCCAAGACTATCCGAAACGTGCCCCTGCACAGTCCCAAATGCATTCAGCGCATCATTGGGCTGGCCAAGCGTTGGCGTGTTGTCAAGGTAGTAGAACTGAGTTCCAAACTCTCGCAAAGACAAGGATTGACCGATTCGAGGTGCCGCTACCATCTCCCCGGGGCCAAAATACAACCACGATCGATGGGACTGTGGGGAGTGAAACGTGAGGCTATCGCCCAACGGATTAATCGTTAACGCCGACAGTAGGCTCTCCGGGGTTATCACCCGGTACGCGCTCCCAAGCTGAATGCCATTCTTGAAGTACGCCTGGCCAGATCTCGACGTGATGTACCAACCATCCAAATTTTGAATTTGGGGAGCGTGGATCTCGAATCTCCACCTGCCAGAGTCAAATACAAGCTCATTGAAGAGCCATTCCACGATTGGGTTTGCCCTGTTGAGTATTGCCGGCAGGACGAGCAATCCTACTGCGCTCAATACTAAGCAGATTCTTCTTTTCATTTCCTTCTCCTTTCCCATTCAATAATGAAGTTCGAGCTAGGCATGAACGCTTTCTTGCGTATGAGATACTCCACATCATGCCCTCGCTTTGCAAGTGAATCGCAGGGTATCGATATGTGCGTGAGTTTCAGTGAATCGGGGACCACAACCCGGAATATGGCTCTCTCCAACGGCCTCCCCCATCGCTTCGTTGTCGTGAGGATGTACTCCATCCTATCCTTTGGCGTCAGTTGTCGGTACGAAATGCAAACAGCTCTTGAAGCGCTAGGGGGCAGATTAAGAGCAAACGAAACGCCGCTGACTCCGCGTTCGAATGGCAGGCGCTCTCCCGTCACGGCATCGTGAATCCAAATCGAGTCTGCAAGTGGAATGGAGGAAGTGTTGAGAAGTGGATAGAAGATCGGCCAGAGTGCAGCATGGGCCTCGGGGTTCC
>DPLS01000031.1 GCA_003541875.1 Bacteroidota bacterium
CCGCGTCGGGGGTTCCCCGCCTGCCTACCCGGTGCCCGCAAGGCGGGCAGGAACTCCTCCCCGCCAGGGCAACATCATTCTAAGGAGACCCTCCATGTCGAAATTTGCTGATACAGTACTCATCTTTGGTGGCGCCGGGCTTGTCGGTGTCCAGGTCGCTCGAAAGCTTGCCAAAGAATATTCACCACGAAAGATCATCATTGCCTCACGGTACGAACATGAAGCGAAGGAGGCCGTTGAACTTCTGAAAAGAGAGTCCCCTGCCACCCAGTTCAGGGGGGTTGGCGGGGACATCTTCATGCGGGAAGAATTCACAAGAGTGAAACGCGGTCCCGACCGGGAGCGCGAAACTGAAACCGCGGAAGTTCTGCAAAATGCAGAATGGGTTGGTCAGATGTTCAAGGATATCTTCGGACCAATGCGTGAGGATGTCCCCGACAATATCAGGAACCGCAGTCTGATGGTTCGCCTCATCGAGGACGAAAAACCCGATGTTGTCGTGGATTGCATCAACACAGCAACTGCAATCAGCTACCAGGAGACCAGACTGCTGGCTCAGGCGGCAAAGAAATTTCGGGACCAGCTCGAAGACATTCTGGAGATTGAGTACTCAGCGGACCTCCATGCCAGGGCGCAGAACCTTGACCGTGAAGCTGTCGAGACGCTGATCGAGAAGCTGGACGATATCAAGAAGCTCACAAAGTCGCAGCCGCGGCCGGGATTCAGCAATCTGAAATTCCTCGACATCATGCTGATATCACAGGCGATCCCACAACTCATCCTGCACGTTCGATTGCTCGCCGAAGCGATGAAGAAGGCGGAGACGCGGATCTACGTAAAAGTGGGAACAACAGGCACGGGCGGCATGGGAATGAATATCCCTTACACGCACAGCGAAGACAAGCCGAGCTTTGAGTTGCTCTCGAAGACGTCCGTCGCGTTTGCACACACCGGACTGCTCTTCCTGCTTGCCCGCACACCCGGCGCCCCCATTATCAAAGAGATCAAGCCCGGCGCGATGATCGGTTACAGGAAAGTTGAAGCCCAGATTGTGCGACGTCGGAGAAAAGGGAAGTTCATCGCCCTGCCATTCTACAAGTCAACGGAGCAGCGCATTGGTGATAGAAATGAGTTGATTCTGGATGAAGAGGATGCATCTTACGAGAAACAGCGCGAGAAGTTCTCGATTATTGGTCTCAATACTGGCGAGAATGGCTTCTTCGGTCTCGGCGAGTTCGAGGCGATCACCGCACTGAATCAAATGGAATTCGTGACAGCAGAGGAAGTGGCAGAATATGCTGTGAATGAGATTGTCGGCAGAAGCACCGGGAAGGATGTGATTACAGCGCTGGACGGGTCGGTCGTCGATCCGACGTACCGTGGGGGCATCCTACGTCCATCTGCCATCAACAAGATCGTTGAAGGCGAAGCAAAGATGAAGCAAAGCAAGGAATACCTGCCGAGCATCGCCACGGGACAACTTGGGCCACCTCAGCTCTCGAAGCTGCTGTACGAGGCACATCTTATCAAAATGATTCACCCAACGATTCATGAAATTCTCGAACCGACAAACGGGCCGGTCACGCCTGAAGCCCTTGCCTCGTCTATTGTTGCCCAGATCCAAAATAATCCCATACGAGACCTGATCACCTCGATCGGAATTCCCATCCTCATGCCCGATGGTGTGACTATTCTCCGGGGCCCATTCATCTCTATCCCAGAATCGACAAGCCCGAACATCGCGATTCGCAAGCAGTCGGATATCGACGCATGGGCCGAACAGGGTTGGGTTGATTTGCGTCCGAAGAACTTCGCTCGCTGGATCGAACGTTTCAGGAAGATACACACGTCGCAGCAGCTCTTCTTCCGTGAAGGCTCCGCCGAGTATGACCGCACGACGTATCTTTACAAGGAGATACACATTGGGGAGGTTGCAGCGTGGATCTTCAACAATGAGCTGAACGGGTATAGGATTCGGTGAGATATCAGAACGCAACCGCGTAAGAGCAATCGGTAGGTCGGCAAGTTTCGTCGACCTACCATCGTTCAAGGGGAACCGATGATCTGGCTGTGCCTGCAGAGTTGCTACATGTGCAATGCACCAGCGACCTCCATCATATACGCAATGCCGAGATGAAGGATGACGCCTCCGTAGATGGACTTCGTCCTGGAAGAAATCACACCAAGCACCAGCCCACCAACGATTGAACTCAGTGCTTCGAGCAGCGGTTTCTCGAAGTGGATCAGCGCGTAGACGACCACCATTGGAATGATCGCTCGTGTTCCGAGAAGTCGCGCAAATGCCAGGACCATGAATCCCCTAAAGAAGAACTCCACGAACACAAAATCAGCTCCGTAGCACAACTGAAACACACCAACGAATCCTCCTCGCTCAGTTGTACCGAGGTGTTCGGGAAATCCAAATTTGTATCGCGGATATGCGTGCTGAAAATCGGAGGTGAATGATACGGCAACAATCAGAGGGATCAGGAAGAAGAGAATGAGAAAGTACGACTGGAGATTGATCGTCTTTGCACTGAACCCGTACAACGGCATGGCGCTCCGGTCCACTTTCCACCAGTAGCCTATAAGAGGGATGACCATGAGCGCAAATGGAAGAATGTTACTGGCACATCGCGCGACAAACGGCTGGAACTCCCGTGCCACACCTTCGAAGAGTGAGGGTTGTGTTCTGAGGATGTACCACGGACCGTTGTGCAGGGCGATGTAGACAGAGAGCACAACAAAACCAAACAGGCTGAGCAGCCAGAATTGAGGGGATCGTAACACGCCGGCTTCCCGCTTCACGAGGGCATACGCGCAATGCGTGAGCACATACGGGACGAAATAGAAGACAAAATAGAATACGGTCTGCCCGGTCGGGAAGGAGAGCCTGCGGACGATTGAACTCTCCAGGCCGTATTCGTAGTTCACAAAGAACATCATGCCAAGCAATCCGCCCACCATCAGGAAGTAGGTAGGATTCCACTGTTCCCGAATGAACTCTTTCACGTATGTTATGATGGTTTTCATCGGACAATCTTGCAGAAGTCTTGATTAAGATATACTTTTCCCTTACGATGGCAAGGGCAATTGTCCATCAGGATCATGAATTCAGGTACCCTCAGAAAACGGACTTTGCTTCTCAGAACTTTCCCCAACAGTTGCAGGTCAAAAAGGATCCTTTGTTGATGCCTACACTCATCTCATCACCGACACGGATCGCAGCAGCCGACAACCAGCCGAAGATTATTGAGGAATACGTTGGCCGGGTGAACTCGAAGACGTCGGCTGCGAGCATTGCCCATATGCGCAGTCCGTCGGGATGGGTTGAACCGGGGCAGACGCCCCTGTTCGATGAGTACACGCTCGTACTAAAGGGAATGCTGCGTATCGAGCACGAAACCGGCTCGATTGAAGTACACGCCGGGCAGGCAGTCATCGCACACGCCGGTGAATGGGTTCGATACAGTTCGCCAGGTCACGAGGGGGCTGAGTATATCGCAGTATGTTTGCCTGCGTTCTCCGTGGACACGGTGCATAGGGATCCAGCATGACCTCCCCCCTGTCGACATCGATAGACGTCAAGCACGACGTTTCTCTTTCCTCCCTCACGACGATCGGACTCGGTGGCAATGCCCGGTACTTTGTTGCATGCAGAACCGTTGATCATATTCATGAAGCGCTGAAGTTTTCCCACGCTCGGCATTTGCGTACACAGGTTCTCGGCGGTGGCAGCAACGTTC
>DPLS01000181.1 GCA_003541875.1 Bacteroidota bacterium
CTGACGACAATCGATGTGAAGGAGACATTGAAGAAGAAGCTGAATGTTGATTTCAAGAACTACAAGATCCTGGGAGCGTGCAATCCTCCGTTTGCTCACAAAGCATTGCAGGCAGAAGAGGAAATAGGATTGCTGTTACCCTGCAACGTGATCGTGTACGAGAAGAGCGGCAAGAGTATTGTTGCGGCATTCGACCCAATGTCCATGAGCCGAGTCATGGACAATACTGCTATCGAACCAATTGCGGCCGAAGTGAAGCAACGGCTTGAACGAGTAATTGCCGCCGTGTAATGAGTGTCATTCACATCAAATAACAAAGGGAAGAATCATGGCAGAGCATTTGACGAAGGAGACGTTCTTGAACAAGGTGTTCAACTACGAGAAAAACAAAGAATGGAAGTTTGAGGGGAATCTCCCCGCAGTCATTGACTTCTGGGCTCCCTGGTGCGGTCCGTGCAGGATGGTGGGGCCCGTGATCGATGAACTTTCAAAGGAATACGCCGGCAAGGTCAACTTTTACAAAGTGAACACAGATGAAGAGCAGGAACTTGCGGGTGCTTTCGGGATCCGGAGCATTCCATCACTGTTGTTCGTCCCGAAGGAAGGCCAACCGAAGATGGCGGTTGGAGCTTTGCCCAAGCAGGCAATGAAGGAGGCCGTTGAGAAGGAACTTCTCACAACGGTAAACTGATCGTCAAAGTTGCAGACCCCGGAACACAAGGCAGCATCCCAGAGTATTTGAGAGTTCCCTGAACACGTTCACACAACAATGAAGTCCCATCCACAACTGTGGATGGGACTTCCTGCTTCAGAAGCGGCTATTTTGTGTCCATGATAATCGGGAGCCCGTCTTTCCCCGCACCAACGATGATGACTTTCGTGTTCGTGGAGTTGGCGAGTTTCTCTGTTGCTTCAATTCCCTTCCATCGCAGTAACTGTTCGCTAATACCCGCAGCAACAATTGTCTGGAAGTCGGCAATGCCTTTCGCCTCTATCCGCTTTCGATCCGCCTCTTGTTTTTCCTTTGTCAGAATGAATTCCATCCGTTGACTTTCCTGATCCGCTCTCTGTTTCTGTTCGATGGCTTCGGTGAGTTGTGTCGGAAGAGCAACGTTGCGCAACGGTGTGGATTCTATCATAACCCCGCGGGGTGCCACGGTTCTTGCCAGCTCTTCCTGAATTGTCATACCAAGCCTCTCTCGTTCCGTGGAATAGAGCGCACTTGCCTGGAAGCTTGCTGTGACCGCTCGGCTAATGGACCGAAATTGCGGAATCAGGACGATGGTCTCATAGTCCCCACCGATGATCGTCTTGTACACCCGCGCTGCAGAATCAGGGTTGAGCCGGTACAAACAACTGAGCTCAAGTCCGATGGTCAGCCCTTCACGCGAGAGGACCTGCATAGATTCTTTGTGTTCTTGCGTCTGGGTCGAGAACTTGATGACCTGCGACAACGGGTTGACGAAGTTAATGCCAGCGGTAATCGGTCTGTCTGAGACCGTCCCGAAAAAATCAACAACCCCCACATTCCCCGCTGGGATGACGGTGAAACACTGGAACAACGCGAACAGTGCAAAGACTCCGGCAATCAGTCCGAGCAATCTGGACATCAGTGAAGATCCTTGACCGCCCCGCTTCACCGCGCCGCGCCAGAGTCCTAGCGCGACAAGAGCAATAATGGCACACAGTATGAACAGCATGATTGTTTCCTTTCAATGAGTGAGTGATGACGATACCTCTAACAGTAGCTGGTGTTCAAAGGTTCTGTTGAATTGTGTGAGAACGGCGGAAAGTTTACAACATTAGCTGTCGATGCGTCCGCTATGACGCGCGCTTAACCACAACCATGGTGATATCGTCAGATGGCGGCGCGCTGCCAACGTAGTCTTGTACTGCTGTGATGACATGCTGAAGAAGCACCGACGCCGATGCGGTCTGGTGTCTCTTGAGAACCTCCCCGAGCCTCTCCTCTCCAAATTGTTCGCCCTGAGCATTCATCGCCTCGCTGATGCCGTCCGAGCTTACCACAACCATATCGCCCGGACCGAGCTGAACCATGTCCTCCGCGTAGGCAAACTCCTCAACCATGCCAAGCGGAATTCCCCCCGCATCGAGTCGTTGCACCGGCCTGTTCCCCGAGAGGACAAACGGCTGTTCATGACCTGCGTTGGAGAACCGAAGTTGATGGGTCGACGTATCAAGCACGCCGAAGAATAGCGTAACAAATTTGTCAGACCCGATGTACTCACTCAGTTGTCGATTCGTCCGCTGCATGGTTTCGTGGACGGAAGTATGGCTGATCGCCTGACTCCGAAGGAGGGCAAGTGTGTTGGCCATCAGCAGGGAAGCCGGCAGTCCCTTCCCCGAAACGTCACCGAGACAAAATGCCAACCGGGTGCCAGAGATGGGATGGAAGTCGAACAAATCTCCGCCAATTTGTTTCGCGGGAATGGTGCAAGCCGCAAATTCGTATCCTCGCACTTCGGGGACGTGTTTGGGAACCAGACTCATTTGCACTTCACGGGCGGCTACAAGATCACGTTCAAGCTGGATCTTCTGCCGCTCTTG
>DPLS01000015.1:0-8535 GCA_003541875.1 Bacteroidota bacterium
TGCTGGCCATGCTGAACTCCTGCTCATCCGGCGTGACCGTGGTGAACATCGACAATGGCTTCGGGGCAGCGTTTGCTGCAAGCCGCATAAATCGTCTCCCGGCAACATCGGGTTTTGCCAACCCACCGCACAAGTCCCGTCCAAAGTCAGCTCGACGCAAACAATTGCTGGGCTAAGGCACCAGAGAGGATCATTTTGCCGGGCGGGCTGTTGAATTCAAGAGCGATTTTCTCTATCTTCTTTCAAGAGATGTTCTCATTCCAAATCCTTTCCTGCAGGGACAGGTAGATCATTCCCCATGCTGCGTTGCGAATCATGAAAGCTGTTATCATGGCTGGTGGGTTTGGGACCCGCCTCCGACCCCTCACCTGCAACACGCCGAAGCCCATGGCTCCCGTCATGAACAAGCCAATGATGCATCACATTGTTGATTTGTTGCGGGGCCACGGTATCACAGATGTGACATCAACCCTGTTCTATTCTCCTGATGCAATCACGGGCTACTTTGGTGATGGCTCGAGACTGGGCGTGAAGATGGGATACGTGAAGGCCGATGCTGACTACGGCACGGCAGGGAGTGTCCGCAACGCCACAAAGGGGACGCAGCAGCGACTCCTCATCATCAGCGGTGACGTGCTCACCGATTTTGACTTGACTGCCGCCATCCGATTCCACGAATCGAAAAGCGCAAAAGCGACAGTCGTACTCACGCGCGCGACCAACCCTCTGGCATTTGGCGTGGTGATTACCAACGATGAAGGAAAGATCACTCGCTTTCTTGAGAAGCCTTCATGGGGTGAAGTGTTCAGTGATACGATCAACACGGGCATCTACATCTTCGAGCCTGAGGTTATGGAGCTCGTGCCGTATCGCGAGGATTTCGATTTCAGCAAAGACCTCTTTCCGCTTCTTCTCAAGCAGGATGCCGGGCTCTACGGATATGTTGCGGAGGGATATTGGCGCGACATCGGGAACCTCAACGAGTATCAGGATGCGCACATTGATGCCCTGATGGGACTGGTGAAACTGCACTTTGAAGGCACGAAGCAGGGGAACCTATATGTTGGGGAAGGTACGAGCATCCGACTCGACCGGGTGCACGTCACGGGCACTGTCCTGATCGGGAAGAACTGCACCATCGCAGACAACGTAAAACTCTCGAACACGATTGTCGGAGACAATTGTGTTATCGGGCCGGGCGCAAGCATCCGGAATTCGGTGATATGGAACGACGTTGTGATTGGCCATAGCACGGAGCTCACGTCGGATGTCATCGGCGCAAAATGCTCGATTTGGGAAAAGGCGATCATCGCTGAAAATGTGTTCATCGGTGATGCGTGTTGGATCGGGCGGCGGGCACAACTTTCCGCCAACATCAAACTCTGGCCGGAAAAAGTTGTCGAGGAAGGCGCAATCCTGACACGCAGCCTGGTTTGGGAGGACAAATGGCTGCGCGAGTTGTTCGCCGATTCGCGTGTGACAGGACTTTCCAACATCGAGATGAACCCCGAGTTCGGCGCAAAGCTTGGAGCCGCTTACGGGGCGTTCCTTGGCGCACGGAAAACTGTTGTGACCTGCCGCGATTCCGACAACGTCTCGCGCATGATGAGCCGTTCACTCATTTGCGGTCTTATCTCTGCTGGCGTAAACACGTTCGACCTTCGGGCAACCTCGATACCGATCTTGCGTCATGAGCTGAGTAGTGGCAAAGAGGCTGGCGGCATCCATGTCCGCCGATCACCGTTCGACAAGAACCTGACGGACATCGTGTTCTTCGATGCAAACGGCAAAGACCTCCCTTCGAAGAAAACTAAGAGTATCGAACGCCTCTTCTTCGGTGAGGATTTTGCCCGCTCTGCCCCCGAAAATGTCGGGAATATTTCGTTCCCAGAACGCACCACGGAATCATACAAGGAGAAATTCCTCTCTACACTTGACGTCGATGCCATCAGTACGAAGAAGTTCAAGTTGGTGATCGACTATTCCAACGGCGTTGCATCGACAATCTTCCCCGTAATCCTCGGTTCATTCGATTGTCAGGTGGTAGCGCTCAACGCTCACCTTGATCCGCGCAAGCTGACCCGAGACAAGAACGAATTTGACTACTCCGTCAGTCAAATGTCCCACATCGTTACCTCGCTGAAATATGATATCGGGGCGCTCATCGATGCAGGTGGCGAAAAACTCTTCATGGTGGACGAGAACGGCGAGGCAATCGACAGTGACAGACTGCTCGTTATCATTGCCGAGCTGTTCATGCGAACCCATCCGGACGCAACAGCCATAGCCGTGCCTATTACCTCATCGGGCGAGATCGACGCCGTCGCAGCGAGACACAACGTTCAGATGGTGAAGACGAGGAACAGCCACCTTGCCATGATGGAGGCGGCAACCAGCAAGGCTGTGCAGTTTGTCGGCGGAACAAAGGGCGGGTTCATCTTCACGAACTTCTTCTTCGCCACCGACGCCATGTATTCGGTGGCCAAGATCCTCGAGATGATGGCTCACGCAGGCACGCTGCTCGGTCAGATCAACAAAGAGATTCCAGTGTTGGAGATGGCAAGGCGGAATGTGAACTGCTCATGGGAGCATAAAGGGAAAGTGATGCGACACATCATGCGCGACTCGGAAGGGATGCGTCGAGACCTGGTGGACGGAGTCAAGATCTACATGGAGGGAAGATACCAGGGCGCATCAACGCTTCTCATTCCCGACAAGGAACGACCGCTCTTCCACATCAATGCCGAGGCGAAAGACCGGCAGACCGCCGAAGCCCTTGCAACTGAATACGAGAAGAAAGTTATCGGGTGGCGAGACGAACCATAGGAGCAACGAAGAATCATGAAAATCGGTGATATCCTCTCAGAAGATATGGTGATTACCAATCTGGAGGGGGACTCAAAGAATGATATTATCGAGTCCATGATCGATTTGGTGTCCAGATCGCCAAAGGTTCTCGACAAGGAAAAGGTGCGGGAAGCCATCCTGGAACGCGAAGAGATCATGTCCACAGGCGTCGGAAATGGATTTGCCATTCCCCACGGAAAAACCGACGCAGTATCAGACATCGTTGCAGCCTTTGCTGTCACGGCGGAGCCAATCGATTATCAATCGTTGGACGAAAAGCCGGTACGTCTTGTGTTTCTGCTCGTAGGCAAAGATAACATGGTGGGCCCGCACATCAAACTTCTTAGCAGGATTTCCAGGTTGATGAACAAAGAGGAGTTTCGTAATCAGCTCCTCGAGCTGAAGACCCCACGAGAAATTCTCGACACCTTCAGGAAAGAGGAAGCTACTTATTTCGAAGTGTAACCCTTCACTCGACGACAGCCTCAACTGTACACACGGCATTCATGAAGAGAACGCCCCCTCCGCTTGCAACAGGCTATCGGCTTAAGGTTTCTCGCGTCTTCGACGACCGTGAACAGAAACACAAGACGAGGTTCACCCTCGAGACGTTGCAGTCATTTGCCAGCTTTGTATACGAGCTATCGACTCAGGAGCGACGCAAGGGGAACGACATCCACTTCAAAGTGCTTGGGTTGAAGCCTCCGAGACTCAGTTTGTCTGCATCTGGCCCGGCAAGGTTTCAGCGTGACTATGAAGATCTCGTTGGATCCTGCGAGGTTACGATTGAGAACATTGATGGCAACAGGAATGCATTCAAGTTCCGCATCTCGAAGGACAAGGTTGAGGTTCTGCAATCACCTCGAGACGGGTTCACTGAATTTGTGTATGAGTCACACCAAACACCTACAAAATAACAATCCTGCAACGGCATGATCCCAGTACTCTTTGAAATCGGACCGATTCGGATCAACAGCTTTGGGCTGATGCTCGGCATCGGATTCATCCTCGGCAGCTACATACTCTCACTTGAGCTGAAAAGGAAGAAGCTTGATCCTAATCTTGCAAGCAACATCACCATCATAGCCGTCATCTTTGGGATTCTCGGTGCCAAGCTTCTTCACGTCATCGAACATACATTTGAGTATTGGGGAACGCCCTACCTCGATGTTCAAGGCCAGATTTTCTCGTTCTCAGGTCTCACATGGTACGGCGGCCTTATTGTGGGAATGACGGCAATAACGGTGTACGTAAAACGGAAGAAGGTCCCAATTCTCAAGATCTGGGATGGCCTCGGAGTCGCACTCATACTTGCCTATGGCGTCGCGCGATTAGGGTGTCACTTCGCAGGCGATGGTGACTATGGAACTCCGACCAAGCTCCCTTGGGGGACCATTTACGCTAATGGAACCGCCAAGCCAACCGGAATGCTCAAAGAGTTCTTTGCTACCCACCCTGACGAACGAGTGGCCTGGTCGTATGACTCGCTGCGCGCCATCCATTCCCGGATTGACCGACTTGGTTATCCGATCAATCGGTTTGACGAGATAACTCCGCTTCATCCGACGCCAGTCTATGAAATGATCCTCGGGGTCATCGGATTCCTGATCATGCTGAGATTACGCAAGAATGAGTATCCCGACGGGAAGATCTTCATGATCTACCTGATGCTAGCCTCAACATTCAGATTCCTCGCTGAGTTTCTCCGACTACAGCCGAAGCTGATCCTAGGCCTGTCTGAAGCCCAGCTTATTGCCATAGGATTGTTCATCGCGGGATTCGTGGCAATGCAGTACTTCGATAGCAACCGAAAGAACACACCGGCGACTGCATGACTCTCGTTGAAATCTTCTCAAAAGAGGAATGCCATCTCTGCGATGACGCCAGAGCTGTCATCAACAAAGTGCAGCAAGACATTCCGTTCAGGTTGCGCGAATTCAAACTGATGCCTGGCGATCCGTACTATGAAGAGTACAGAGAATGGTTCCCCGTGGTTCACATCAACAAGGCACTCGCTTTTAAGTACCGCGTGAACGAAAACATGTTCAAGATAAAGCTCCAGCAGGTTGCAGGGGATGCGCGGAATCCCAATGCTGAACCGGATGAGCCATCAATCGGGAGCAGATGATCGGGGCAACGCTTTCGCATCAAGACTGATAAAGCAAAATGGGCAGAATCATCGTTGGCCGACAACCTGTAGTGGAAGCTCTTCGCGCCGGGACGCAAATCGAGAAAATTCTCGTCCTGCAAGGAGTTCATGGAAGAATAGTCCAGGAAATCAGGTCACTTGCGCAGGACAAAGATGTGCCGGTTGTTGAAATTGGGAGGCAGGAGTTCCGTGAATCAGCCAGCGATGCAACGACCCAGGGAGTTATTGCAGTTATAGCAACGCAGCAACAATACGTCGAGCTTGAGGATCTGCTCAGCATTCCGACCGGGCGAAATCAAAGAGGCTTCCTTCTTATCCTTGACGAAATCGAGGACCCGCACAACCTTGGTGCTCTCATACGCACCGCTGAATGCGCTGGCGTGCACGGTGTCATCATACCCAAGCATCACTCGGCTTCAGTCACGAGCGCAGTTGCGAAAGCTTCCGCCGGGGCCGTTGAACATATGGCGATCGCGGAAGTCACGAACGTCTCCAACGCAATCGGAAGACTAAAAGAGAACGGATACTGGATTGTCGGGTTGGATGCAGTGGGAGACAAGCTCTATACTGGAGTGGACTACAAAACGCCAACGGCCCTCATTGTTGGAAGTGAGGGGAAAGGCATCCGACGGCTGGTGAAAGAACATTGTGACTTCTTGGTGAAGATTCCACTCCATGGAAAGATCGAATCGCTGAATGCTTCGGTGGCAGGAGGATTGGTGATGTTTGAGGTGGCAAAACAGCGAACAACCAACTAGCTTTCCTCGTCCTCCCCTCCCCGGGTAAGTCCGAACTTTTTCATCTTGTTGTACAGGTGGCTGCGCTGGATATCAAGCGCTTGCGCTGTGCGGCTGATGTTCCATCCATGTTCGTCCAGAAGCTTCTTGATGAATGCGGCTTCCGCCCGATCTTTGAAATCCTGGAATGTACCACCCAACTCCAACAAACCTCCTGCCTCACCCTTCACTCTCCCAGAACCCGGCTCAACCTGATCCACTTCGATGGTTGCCGAAGGAGTCATAATGATGAGCCGTTCCACGATGTTCCTCAACTCGCGCACGTTGCCGCTCCAGTCCATGGTTTGGAGTTTCCTGAGCGCTTCATCGGAGAATTTCTTTTGGGCCATGCCGTAACGGTGACAGATGTCGTCGGCAAAGGCGTTTGCCAATAAGGCGATGTCGTCGCGTCGCTCTCGCAATGGTGGAACCACAATCGGAATCACATTCAACCGATGATAGAGATCCTCCCGAAACGTCCCGAGTTTTATCATTTCCACCAGGTTCTTGTTTGTCGCGGCGATCAGACGAACATCAACACCTATCTGCTTATTGCCGCCGACGCGTTCAATTTTTCCTTCCTCAATTGCTCGTAGAACCTTTGCCTGTGCATTCAAGCTCATGTCGCCGATTTCATCGAGGAACAGCGTTCCACCATCTGCAAGCTCAAACTTGCCGATGCGCTGGTTTGTCGCCCCGGTGAACGCACCCTTCTCGTGGCCAAACAGTTCCGATTCGATGAGCTCATTTGGTATTGCGGCACAGTTCACTTCCACAAGCTGTTTCCCCTGACGTCGGCTCTGACGATGAACGGCACGAGCAACAAGTTCCTTCCCTGAACCATTCTCTCCGACTATCAATACACGTGCCTCAGTGGGTGCAACGCGCTCGATGATTGCGAGGATTTCCTTGATCTTGGGCGACTGTCCAAGGATCGCATCCTTTCCCTCCACCTGTCGCTTCATCTCCTTCACTTCACTCATCAGATGTTTGGCCTGAGTGGCATTCCGGACAGTGATGAGGAGCCTCTCCCGGTCGAGCGGCTTCTGAAGGAAGTCAAAAGCTCCCAGCTTCGTCGCTTCGACCGCGGTTTCGATTGTTCCGTGCCCTGAGATCATGATGACTGGAAGCTCTGGCGTTTTCTCCTTGATCGTCTTCAGCACTCTGAGGCCGTCCATCCCTGCCATTTTAATGTCCAGCAATACCACATCGAAGACCGCACCCGCAACTTTGGCAAGTGCAATTAGTCCGTCATTCGCGAACTGCACCTCATACTTCTCGTACTCTAATATCATCTTGATTGAGTCGCGAATGCTCTTTTCATCATCAACTACAAGTACCGATTTCATCGTGCCTCCAGGAAAACACTTACTGATTTCTGCAACTCATCCGGCATACAACCTCTCTTGTCAGTCGTTGTTTGCGCCGACTTCCCCAAGAACCTCGACGGTAGGACAGACGCATCATTCAACAACCAGTTCCCGAAGTTCTGCCCCTGGACATTTGCCCTGAGGTCCCGCTGGTCAAGCGAACCATCAACGACAAATCTGTCTTCTCCCCACTCGATGAAAGTACCCATCCGTTCAGCAGCTTCACGAGACTCCGTCATGTACGTAACGAACGCGGAGCCAAAGAAGTGCTGCAATTTGTCTCTGTCTCCGTGCATGCCGGGAGGAGTGTCGTCATAAATCCTCACCGGTAGAGCATTCACTCGATGTCGGAACTCATCCTGGAATTCTGACGTAAGGGGCAGCCAGACGAGCGGGCCGAGCAAAGGAAGCTTCACCCCGAAGTTTCTATGCTCCAACGTACACAGAAATGACAACAGCAATCCTTCGTAGACATTGTTCCAACTCAGCTTCATTGCACGATCAAAAATCGCGTCGACCGCGTTGAGATCACCGTACGCAAGACGAAACGAAGCAAACTCCTCGCTGCAGATGTATTCCTTCAGACGATATTCGTCCTGGAGGAACTTCGGGATGAATACCGGAGCAAAGAAACTCACCGCAACAGAATACTCTTCGGGCGCATCGAACTTAGGTTGCACATCCTGACCCTGGGCCAGGGTGACTACTGAACAGACACATATAATCCACCAGGCTCGCCACAGCAGCCCCATAGCTTCGCCAGAATTCATCAAGTCTGGATAACACCAGGGCTGAACGGCGGGATCCTGGTGTTGTTCGCGGCCATGGCTATCCCCATTGAAACAATCGATCGGGTCTCAAGAGGATCGACGATACCGTCGACCCACAGGCGTGCCGCGGCGAAGTACGGATCGGTCTCGTGTTCATACCGTGCCTGGATATCCGCAAGGAGTTTTTGTTGCTCCTCTTTCCCGATATGCTTCCCTTCCTTTTCCATCTGCTGCAGCTTGATGCCGAGCAACGTTTCGCTCGCCTGTTTCCCCCCCATCACTGCAATATTGGCAGTGGGCCAAGCGTAGATCAGCCGAGGATCATAAGCCTTCCCACACATCGCGTAGTTACCTGCGCCATAGCTATTGCCAACCATAAATGTGAATTTGGGGACAATGCTGTTCGCTACAGCGTTGACCATCTTCGCGCCGTCCTTAATGATACCTCCCTGCTCAGCCCGACTCCCAACCATGAATCCCGTGACATCCTGGAAGAACACCAGTGGAATCATTTTCTGATTACAGTTCAAAACAAATCGTGCAGCCTTGTCTGCACTATCGCTGTAGATGACGCCCCCAACCTGCATCTCCCCCTTCTTGGTTTTCACTACGGAACGCTGGTT
>DPLS01000015.1:8896-11663 GCA_003541875.1 Bacteroidota bacterium
AGCACCTCATACATATCGTATGGCTTGGCCCTGTCGACAGGAAGCAAGCCGAAAATCTCTTTCTGCTCAAACCGCGGAAGCGCCGGCGTCTCACGGTTGAATCCGGCTTTCGGCGGGTGTCCCAGCTTGCCGATGATGCTGCGGATTTTGAGCAGGCATTCTTCATCGTTCGCCATTTTGTGGTCAGTGACGCCGCTGATCTCGCAATGAACCGTTGCCCCGCCAAGTTCCTCATTGTCGATCTCTTCTCCGATTGCAGCCTTGACAAGATGCGAGCCGGCGAGAAAGACACTTCCAGTTCTGTCTACAATCATCGCCTCGTCACTCATGATGGGAAGATATGCTCCACCTGCGACGCACGGACCCATAATGGCTGCAATCTGCGTGATGCCCATTGAGGACATGACAGCGTTGTTCCTAAAGATGCGACCGAAATGTTCCTTGTCCGGGAAGATTTCACTTTGCAGTGGAAGAAATACGCCAGCGGAATCAACAAGATAGACGATCGGGAGATGATTCTCGATGGAGATTTCCTGGGCGCGCAGATTCTTCTTACACGTAATGGGAAACCACGCCCCGGCTTTTACTGTGGCGTCATTCGCAACAATGACAATCTCGCGGCCATGAATCTTCCCAATACCGAAGACTGTGCCGGAAGCTGGCGCTCCACCGTACTCTTCATACATCTCGTACGCGGCAAACAAACCCACCTCGATAAACTGACTCCCCGGATCAATCAGCTTCTGAATACGCTCCCGTGCTGGAAGTTTCCCGCGCTTGCGGTGTTTCTCCATGGCCTCCTTCCCACCGCCGAGCTTGACGTGATTCATGCGCTCGCGAACTTCGAGCAACATCCTTTTGAACGATTCATCGTTCTTCAGGAAGCCATCGTTCTTCTTTACATCGGAGCCGATAAGTGACATGGCGGAAGTGATTATTTTAGGAGATTGCGTGCAATGACCATCTTCTGAACCTCTGAAGTTCCTTCCCCGATCGTCAACAGTTTCACATCGCGGTACAGTTTCTCAACAGGATAGTCTTTCGTGAACCCATAGCCCCCATGAATTTGGAGGGCATCATTCGTCGCCCGGACGGCAGCTTCACTTGCAAAGTACTTAGCTTGCGCGGCAGCAAGATTGATGTCCATCCCATTCATCTTCATCCACGCCGCTTTCTGGGTTAGTATCCTCGCGGCGTTGGTTTCCGTTGCCATGTCGGCAAGCTTCCACTGTATCGCCTGGAAATCGGCGATCTGCTTGCCAAACTGGACCCGCTCCTTCGCATACTTGAGACTAGCATCCAAAGCACCTTGCGCGACACCAACTGAAAGTGCAGCAATGCCAATCCGCCCTCCGTCGAGGACCTTGAGCGCTTGCTTGAATCCTTCCCCCACATCACCGATGAGGTTTTCGCCGGGGACGCGCACGTTTTCGAAGATGAGTGCGGCTGTATCGCTGCAACGCATGCCGAGTTTGTTTTCTTTCTTCCCAACTGTGAATCCCTTCATTCCCTTTTCGAGAATGAACGCCGAAATGCTTGACTTGCCCTTCTGACGATCGGTGACCGCCATAATAACATAGGTGGATCCGACCGACCCTTGTGTAATGAACGTTTTGCCCCCGTTGAGAATCCAGTCCTTACCATCTCTTGTGGCGGTTGTCTTCATGTCTCCAGAGTCGCTTCCGGAACCAGGTTCAGTGAGGCCCCACGCTCCAAGCTTGTGCCCTGAAGCAAGATCGGGAACAAATTTTTTCTTCTGCTCCTCGTTCCCATGCAGCATGATATGGCCAGTGCAAAGGCTGTTGTGCGAGGCAACAGTGAGTGCTGTCGAAGGATCAACCTTGGCAAGCTCTTCGATGATAATTGTGGCATCAAGCTCAGTCAATCCTGCTCCCCCAAGCTCCTCCGGCCAGGCGATACCCATGAAGCCGAGCTCCGCCAGTTTCTTCACAACTTCAAACGGGAACTCTTGAGACTCGTCATACTTCATCACTGTCGGGCGCATCTCTTTTTCTGCAAAGTTACGCGCCAATTCTTGGATTGCCTTCTGGCTTTCCGAAAGTTCAAAATCCCAACCCGCACTTGTCATCGTCGCTTCCTGTGCCATTCATAGCTCCTTTAGCTACTGTGTTTAAGCCACCGACAATAATAGATGAGTGTTATGTGCTTCGGAAATCATGGATCAATTCTTCTGCAAGATCATACGGGTTTGACTGTTGACGCATGACCACCTCCATCTTCTCAGAAAGATGCTCCTTGCGTTCCTGAGTCCAAAAATCGACGCACAAACGGTCGGCAACAATCTCCCGGACTCGCTCTTCCAACCTCCGGCGACGCTTCTGCTGCAAATGATCAGTCGATTCAAGGAAGGAACGATGCGCGGCGATCTTCGCCACAATTCCAGCAATCCCGGTACCTTCACTGGCAACGGACTTGATCACATCGGGAGTCCACCCCGAGTCCTTTTTGAACGCCAGAATCATCTTGATGGACATGACGGCCTGATCGGCACCAGCCCGGTCGGCCTTGTTCATGACGAAGAAGTCGGCGATCTCCATAAGTCCCGCTTTCATCGCCTGAATCGAATCCCCGGATTCAGGAACGAGAACGACCATCGTCGTATCCACTGCGCGTGCAATATCCAGCTCAGACTGTCCAACCCCAACGGTCTCCATGATCACGATGTCTTTTCCTGCTGCGTCAAGAACATCCGCCGCCTCAATCGCCTTCTTGCTCAACCCGCCGACGCTGCCGCGTGACGCCATAC
>DPLS01000369.1 GCA_003541875.1 Bacteroidota bacterium
GAACCATCCACCCCTCTGTACCCAACTGCGACTATGTCGTGCTCACGAAGTAAATACCACATGATTCCCCAATCCCATTTCATGTTGCTTGTACCAGGACCGCCGTTAAAGACAAAGATCGGTTCCCGCGGATTCTTGGAAGGAGAATGAATCCGAATGAACGGAAGGTGAATAAGTCGTGATGCGGCTCTGTTCCTATTTTCTGAGACAGTAATTGTTCCGAGATCAGCTGCGTACTCAGCGGAACCTATCTTGATTGTCGCTGCTTTCGAGACGAACGCGCCATCTGCTCTTTGCACTGATGGATCAGGATACTCGAACTTCTCGCCGCCACATCCGTGGATCAGTGCCGTGGCTGCGAGGGTGAATAGAACGACTATCGAGTTTTGCTTCATGGCCGCATTTCCTACTTGATCGTAGTTTGGGCAAGAATCGTTTGGGGACGCGCAGACAGTGGCAAAAGGGCCATGAAGAGAAGAATGGCCGTTTTCATCTCATGCTCAAAAAATAGCTCTCTTTTTGAGCATAGTATACGAGGAGTCTTCAAGTTCTTCGTTCCAGCCGATGGCTTCGGACTCCTAAACTGATGGGATTGAACTGATTTGCGTTCTCGCCTCCACGCCACCTGAAGAACAGGTCTTGAATGTGCTGTGAGAATCACAGGAGAACTAGTCAGAAAGGAACATCCACGACTTCTTCAATCTCGGGTACATACTTTTGTATGTGGTAAAGAGCTGCTGGTATTGTCTATGGTTCTTGATATCCGGCTTGATGATTTTCTTGATCCCCGTCATTTGACTTGCGGCTTCTGCAAATGATCTGTACCACCCTACACCCACCACAGCGGCAATCGCTGCTCCCAGTCCGGATGCTTCAGTATTCTTGGGAATACAGATATTCCTGCCGGTGATGTCGGCGAGAATATGACACCACAATTTGTTCGTTGCACCTCCTCCGATCACGACAAAATCGTTTACCCTTGTGCCAATGTTTTTCTCAACAGCGTCGACGGCAAACAACTGTTCGAATGCAACACCTTCCAGGATCGACCGATAGAGATGTCCGCGAGTATGGAATGAGGACAAACCGACAAAGGCCCCCCGCGCATTGATATCCCAGTAGGGATTCATCACACCGCACAAGTACGGTAAGTGTAGCAGCCCGTCGCTGCCGGCGGGAATCTGTTGTGCCTCTTGTTCCAGTCGCCTGTAGATATCGGATTGCCCTGTCGGATCGATCTTCAATATGCTCTTTATGAACCAGTCAATTGCAAACGTGCCTGCTCTTAAACTGCATTCGTAATAGTAGCCACTTGCAGAACAACTGCTCATTGTGCGGAAGGCTTTATTCGTTCTGTAGCGTTTACCATAAACACCTGCCACCACGGCCGTACCCAGATTAAGATACGCGCGATCAGGAGTCAGCGCATTCGCCCCCAACCCGGCGGCTTGTCCATCTCCACCGCCCGCTACAACGGAAATATCAGTGCTCAATCCGGTCAACTTTGATGCTTCCTTGGAGACTCTTCCCAGAATCGTACCGGGACGATAGGCAACAGGTAATTGATCTTCTCCTAATTTTAAGGCATCCAGAATCAAAGGAGACCATCTCTTGTGTCGCAAGTCGAACAATCCGAGTGGATCCGCGCTTGCCCAACTCGTTTTGAATGCGTTTGTCAGCTTCCAGACAATGTAGGTATGCACGTCGCAAATCATGCCGATCTTTCTGAATAACCTCGGCTCATGATTCTTCATCCAAGCTAAACGATAGACAACCGGGGCGTAGTCTGCAGGCTTTCCGGTTATCCGGTGTATCGCACTCCTTCCAATTGTCTCTGAAAACGATTCCACTTCGTCTTTGCATCGCTCATCCAACCAGATGATTGCCGGCCTGAGACACTTTCCTTCCTTATCTAGTGGAACAAATGTTTCTCTTTGGTTGGAAATTGCGAGCGCTGAAATTCTTTCAGGACGAATTTGGCGGGTGATGGTTCTCAAGGCCTTTTGTGTTGAGAGCCACCAGTCGCTCGGGTCCTGCTCATAGTAATGAGCCTGGGGTGAATTGAGCGGAATTGCTTCGTGGGCGCGCGCAGCGACGTTGCCTTTTCTGTCAACTGCAATCGCCTTGGTGCCGGTGGTACCGCAGTCCAGGCCAATGACGAGACTCGCCAGCTCTTTCCGGTGGCCGTATTTCATTTTGTCAGCGATAATTTGTTAGCGCCCTCGCAACCAAACGAACTTACATCGAGTCCTAGCACTGGCAATAGCCACAAGCTTCAGCTCGCGGATCATATAGTGAAGAGAAACCCTCGGGGTCTAACCCCAAAAGACTGAGCAGTCTTCTTGTTGGAGCGGGACTAGTCTACAGATATGATGGCCTTCATGACGCCATCTCTGTAATTCGCCACCAGATCGAAGGCCTTCTGTGTTTCTTCCAACGGGAAGTGATGGGTTGCCATTGAATCCATGTTCACCTGACGCCGGGCAAGCAGATCGATGGCCTTCTGCGTGCAGTGAACCTGTCTGCGTATGTTGACGATGGTAATTTCCTTCCGTCGCAGTTCATGTATGGGGAAGGGTACTTCATCTGCTTCGGTGATGCCTACAATCACGAACGTGCCCCCCGGCTTCAACAATTGTACCGCCTGGCCGAACGCCTCCTCATTGCCACTGCACTCATACACCACATCCATCAACAGCGGCTCGATGTCCGATATTTCTTTCACAACATCGGTACGATCCGGATTGCCGGACCATTTGGGTTTCAACAATTTTGAAAATGTCAGACGGTCATCTATTTTGTCGGTGACATACACACTGCCAACATTTGTCGTGCGCAGCACATGGAACACGGACATTCCGATTGGACCGACGCCAAGAATGGCGACGTTTGCGTTAACAGGAAGCATGGATCGTTCGACGGAGTAGACACCGATTGCCAGCGGCTCGGACAACGTCGCCTGCTCAAACGTCATGCTCCCTTGTATCGGGAAACAACATTTCTCGTGCAGCACGATATGTTCACACAGGCACCCCTCCAATTGCCTCGGGCATCCCAGGAAGCGAAGTTCGCGGCAAGTATTCTCCCTGCCGGCTTTGCATTGATCGCAGTGTCCGCAGGAGACGGTCGGATCTATGGCAATCCTCTGGCCGGGTTTCACCCGTGTGACTCTGTTTCCCGTACGTTCAACAGTGCCGGCCGCCTCATGCCCGATGATGAAAGGAAATTGGACAATCTGAGAACCGATTCTTCCAGATGTGTAATAGTGAACGTCCGAACCGCACACGCCAATCGTTCCTACCCTGATGAGCACATCGGTATCATGAACAATGTCCGGAGCCGGCACCTCCTTGATTTCGAATTGCTCGATTCCCATTAGTACTGCTGCTCTCATGAAACAACCTTCCAGTGCGTTCTGCTAGTGTGACTTCAGCATTCTGGCCACATTTTCCACTGCCGCCCAGACTCTCAAGAGATTACCGGAACATATCTTCCGAATGTCATCGTCGGAATATCCCTTCTTCAGCAGTTCACGGATGAGATTCGGATAGTCGGCAACAGTCTTCAGTCCGGTTGGCAGGTTGTCACCAACACCATCGAAGTCCGAGCCGAGTCCAACAAAGTCAACGCCGACGAGCTTTGCAACATGATCGATATGTGCCGCCACATCTGCAACATCAGGAGATCGTACGGGATGTTCCTTTCGATACTTGCGCGCATACTCTTTCCCAGCGGCTGCGGTGGGAGAAATACCGTTGGCCTTCAGATGTTCATTGATCACTTTCTCCATGTTGTCTGCATACTTGCGGTACTCATCAGTGATGAAGAAGGATCCGAAATTTATCTGGATGACGCCACCTCTTGATGCGAGCACCCTGATCATGTCATCGCTCATGTTCCTCTCAAATCCGGGGGTGAAATACCGGCAGGACGAATGGGAGGCAATTACCGGCGCCTTGGTCAGTTGCATCACCTGATAGAATGCACTATCAGTAATATGCGACACGTCCACTATGATGCCCACGCGGTTCATCTCCTCTACGATTTTCCGGCCAAACGGACTCAGCCCTTTCCACGTTCCAGTTGTATCGAACGAAGAATCGCAGATCAAATTGTCTTTTGAATGGGTGAGCGTGGCGTACCGAATACCTTTGTTGTAGAAGTACTGGACATTGGAAGAATCGTTTTCAAACCCGGCGCCGTTCTCCATTCCCATCGCCAGCAGAACTCTACCCGTTGCGGACTGAGCAGTGACATCAGCAGCAGAGCAAACCAGCACAAACTTGTCGGGCCAACGTTTGGCCCACCCCTCCACCATCGTGATCAGGCTTTCAGCGAAGGCTTTCGCGCCTCCCGTTTTCTGGTAGCTTGCAGGAATATAGATCGACATGAACCCGCAGTCGAGGCCCCCGCCCTTCGCCTTCACGTAGTCAAACTGGCCCTTGGAGTTGACACTGAGATCGTCTTCTTTTTTCAACTCAGTCATTCGCTCCGGCGCGTCGATGTGTGTATCGACAATGATATACTCTTGCGCGAGCCGTTTCGCTTTTGCCAGAAGCTCCTCGTCAGAACCGCCTTGGCCGTCAGATCCAGATACTCCCACACAATAACCCGCGAACAAACAACCGATTACAGCCACCACTCTCATTGAATACCTCCTGTTGAGACAACGTATTGATGGTAGATTTTCACCAACCGATAACTTGCATAGGCCACGAACGGTGCGACAAGAACGTCAATAGTGTAGTGAACGTGCTGCCACACGATCAAGACCGCCACGACAATTGCGCAGACTGCAAAGAGAGCCTTGAGCCGCCGGTTCGTCGCGGTCAACGATAGAAGGAGAAGCGTTGAGGTATGGCCGGAGAAAAACAGATCCTTAGTGGGGACGTCACCTGTGGCAACAAACTGCACGAAAGGGTCAGCGAGTGGAATGAGGCCCTGAGGCGGATCAAGTGGAGTAACATACATTGCCACAACGCGAATGCACACCATGACGACATAAGATTGTAGTGCCAAGACCAGCTGAAATGGATGAGAACTGAGCGTGACAAGACCTAGAACCAAGCCCGCGTAGATGAAGACAAATATCGGCCACGTGAAGTCAACGACAGGAAGCGACGCAACAATCGGATCATGGAGAACAACTCCGGGACGTGCCTCTACCCACTCCAAAAAAATCGAGAACAGGGAAAGGACGATGACCAACAACGGAATTGTGACAAGCACCTGAACACGGAAGGCAGCATTGCGCCATGCTGCCTTCCATGCACCGAGCAATTCCCGCGATGTCTCCTGGCTGCTCCCAAACATATCAAAAGGACCTACTTTATAGCCAGCAGTTCAATCTCGAAGATGAGCGTAGACCCGGGAGCAATGACATCGCCCGCACCTTGATCACCATACGCAAGGTTGGCAGGGACAAAGAGCTTCCACTTCGATCCGACATTCATGAGTTGCAATGCTTCGGTCCAGCCTGCGATAACGCCAGTAACAGGGAACTCCGCCGGCTGGCCCCGCTTGAATGAGCTATCAAATTCCTGCCCAGTGATCGACGTGCCGACGTAGTTTGTCACAACCGTTTGAGTGGATTTCGGTTTCGGTCCTTTCCCTTCAACCAGCACTTTGTACTGCAGTCCGCTCGGCAATGTTACAATGCCGGCTTCCTTCTTGTTCTCAGCAAGGAACTTTTCCCCTTCTTCACGGTTCTTGGCACCCGCGGCTCGCAGTTTCTCCGCCTTCTTGGTCTGCATCTGTTGCTGAAACGATATCATACATTTCTGCATTCCGCCCATATTCAACATCCACTTTGAGCTATCCACCCAGGCGTCCTTTATACCCTGCAGAAGAGCGGGATAGTCCAGATCAAGTGAATCTCTCACCATGTTCCCACCGATGTTCATGCCAATGGCATAGCTGATTGAATCTTTTTGTGAAGTGAGCGCTGTCTTCTTGTCACCCGATTGGCAACTGACCATCGCCATGGCAAACAGCACCACCAAAACTGTCCTCATTCAAGTATCCTTTCTAGAAATTAGTGACTTCGGCGAGCAGGTTCCTCCTGCGTGTCGCTCCGGTGAAGTCACAGTAGGTTGCACAATATACTGACTCTTGGGATTTGTTCCACGAAGATTATTCAGACAAGGGGACCCAGTGGTCATCCAATCAGTCGCCAGTGCACCCTTCAGGCAATGGTCGAGAAACTCCTTGAATTTGATAGGGTAGTCGAGTTTGTTTGGATACTTCTCAAATGGCGGGCCTTCTCTGTCCCGACGAAACCAACATAGCTTTTCGGGTTGGCGCATGGCCTGCTCCATCTTCTTATTGCCCATAGCCGATTGTTTTCACTTCATCTCCGACACACAGAACGCCTCTTCCTTCGTGAATCAAATTCTGACCAAACAACACGTTCCCATCACGTTTTCGGTACGTTGCCAGTGTTCGCAACGGCTCCTTCCCTTTCTC
>DPLS01000203.1 GCA_003541875.1 Bacteroidota bacterium
CGAGTTTCAGCACCCGCCCACTGGGGGCTTTGGCATTCGTCTTATGGCAATCCTGACACTTCACGGACGCATGTTTTCCACGCAGCTTGAAGTTGGTGAGATCATGATTGAACTGTTGCTCGCGCACTTCATTCCAGCCGGTCGGTGCATGGCATGACATGCAAGTCTGCGACGAGAACTTTGGCCCGTGCTGAGATGTATGACATGGGGTGCAGTCGGTGAAGTTCCTGGTGCCAAGAATTGACGTTCGGGATTCATTACCAGCAGTTGGCTCTTTGTGGCATTTATCGCAGGCAACAGCACGATGCTTTCCGAGCAATACAAACTTCGTCTTTGAGTGATCAAAATTCGACGCTGGTTTCCAGGCTGTTGTAGAATGACATGAATTGCAGTCGGTACCAAGAACACCGCGGTGGCGGTCTTCGTGACAGGAAATGCATGCCGCATTTAGGCCCAATGCGGTTTTGCGCCGCTTTTTGGCGATTTCAGGATCCTTGACGAATTTCGCGGTGTGACAGTCATCGCACGCTTTTGTTGCATGTTTGCCTGTCAGTGCGAACCCCGTCTTCGTATGATCAAAATGCGAACGGTCAAACACGGTAATCCGGGCATCCTTCCCCATGTGATCTTTGTGGCAGGTAACGCAGTTACTCCCGCCCACTGCAAAATGGTAGCCACGCTTCAAATCGAGATCCTTCTTGATCTCAAGATGACACGTCAAGCATTTCACTCCGCTGATTTCCTTGCCGACCTCATGGCAGTCCGCGCAATGATTCATTCCCTCAAGTTTCTCATGCGCTCGAGCTAACTCGCCGGGGGAAAATTGTGCGAACGCGATGCGCATCTGGCTTACAGCGACAACCGCAATAGTCACAAAACGCCGCATCGGTAACCAGCCATTGTTCTCACGATGTGGTTTTCTTTCCCATGAGCTGCCTCAGATTCTGCGTCGCCTTCTGAGCCAGATCATTGTGGGGATGGGCGGAGATGAGAGATCTCCAATAATATGCAGCCGAATCGTTCATGCCCCTGTTTGCATAGATCGCCCCGAGATTGTAAAGTGCCTGAACATTCGACGCGTCTTGTCGTAACACCAACGCGTTCTGCGCGAACGCCTCTTGCTCCCTCCCGGCTTGATACAAGCACAACGAGTAGTCTACCCGGGCTTCAAGGTTCCGTGGGTCAGCCTTTAACCCTGATTCATAGTACTTCAGCGCTCCCTGCAAATCGTGTCCATCCTGTAATGTTCTCGCGAGTTCAATAGATGATCTCGCGTCTGAAGGTTTCTTTGCAACAACCTTTTTCAGGTGGTCTATCCTCTCCTGTACCTGTTTGCCGACGTTCTCTTTCGAAGGCGGCGGGCTTGTCGGGCTCACCGGTGACTGCGATGTGGTTAACGGCGGCGTGTTGATTTCCGGATCTTGCCGGAGCACAACAACCGTGAGTGCCGCTGCAAGGAGAATTCCAACTCCCAGAATGATCTTTGTGCTCATATTGACTTTCCTCAGAAGATCCATCTGTACCCCAACAGCATAGTAACCGTGACATGAGCCGCCAGTGTGATAAACATGATGACTGTGAACGGCAAATGGATCGCATGCCAGTAGTAGAAAAGCTTCCCCGCCTGGTTGAGGACAAGCGATTTCTGGATCAGCGAGGCAAACGCTGTCGCAGTCACCTGCAACTCGTGCGCCTCCTGGTGGGAATGTACTTTCGCGGCAATCATGGCGCGGGCTTGTCTGCGAATGGCCCTTCGCAGTGACGCAAGCTTGACGAACGTGGCTATCGCTTCCCAGATGCTTTTCGGTTTCGGCAAGGACTCAAAGCTTTTGTAGATTGTTCTCGTCAGTTGGTCGCCGATGGGACTTGATGACAGTTTGACACTCAGCCGATCAAGTTCACCGGTGATCTGCGCGGCCGTCAATTCGTTGCCCTGAAGGTTCTTCGGTATTTGTGCATACAGGAATCGACCGATAATCCCACTGGCTGAAACGGAAAGCATGGTCCACAGACTGATAGCGGCAACACCACCTGCCTTGAACGTGGTGTGGAACAGCACCAAAACGGGGCCAAGAAGACAGAGGAAGATGTGGATCTCAAGCCATCGTGAGAGTTTGCCAAGAGTCCAGAATGTCTTCACTCGCTTGCGGGTGGAATAACCCGACACACCGATGATGATCATGGACGCTCCTACAATCCCCAGTCCATGGCTGTAGTTGCCGGACGGTTTCATCATCTCAAAGTCTTCACGAAACTGACGCATGTGAGTCGGCGTCACATAATATCCGAAACCGTTCAACGCCACAGTGACGATCGCAAGCAGGCTAGTGAACACCAGAAACAGAAGAAAGACCTTGTGTGCCATCAGCGCCTATGATTATGCCTACAAAAGTAAACAAACGAACTGGTTCTCACAACGACAATGTTTTCAACTTCGATACTAGTGGGTTGTTTACTCTCTTCTCTGCCAACGGCTTTCCACCATAGCTCCGCTGCAGTTACAACAAAGGCAAAGAGAGAGCGCCACCCTCTTTCCCGCAGCCGCCAGTGCGGTCTTTCCTGAAATAAAGTACTTTTTTGTCCGAGAAGAGGCAATCCCATATTCATGGTACAGTACATTTGCGGGGTTCCCTTCTCGCTGAAGAGGGCGGCTTTTCTTCTTCATGGTAAGAAAT
>DPLS01000327.1 GCA_003541875.1 Bacteroidota bacterium
TGTTACCTCATTTCGTTTCTTATAGTAGAGGGGGTCATAAAGAAAAAGACCTCTTCTCCGGATCCAGAGAGAAGCTCTGGCGGAAGTCGATCAACAATACAATGTGTGGAGGATGTCATGACAAACAACAATGCAATCTATTCGACGATGGTTCGCTCGGGAAAGACGACCTATTTCGTTGATGTGAAAGAGGCGAAGAACGGGAACAAGTATCTCGCCATCTCCGAGACGAAGCTGGAGGGGGAAGAGAAGAAGAGGATCACCGTGCGGGTGTTCGGGGAGACTGTTGACCAATTCCGCCAGGCGATCGATGAGGCCGCGGCGGCCGTTGCGCAGCAGTAACAACTCGATCACACGAGCGAAGAGGCAGTCCCCACAATGGGGACTGCCTTTACCGTTTTTGTGGGCTCTCTTCATTGACGCGAGATGCTGGCCTGAATACAGGTTGCTATGAGTTTGCAGTTGTCGTATATTTGGTCAGTATTTTGCCCAAACAATTCTAAGGAGCAATGATGAATGAACAGGTAACAACTCGAATGGTGACTGCGGAGCAGGCTGAGGAGCTTCAGCGTGCCTTTCTTGTCAAGGTCTATGGCTGGATGATGGCGGGATTGATGGTGACGGGTATCGTCTCCCTGCTTACGTTGTATACGCCGGGACTCCTGGAACTGGTCTTCTCGAGCCGCTGGGTATATCTTGGGTTGTTCATCGGACAATTGGGACTGGTGGTCTATCTTTCGGCCCGGATCGAACACATGTCGGCTGCTACGGCCACCATGGTGTTCGTCGGATACTCAGCGCTGACCGGTCTGACGCTTTCGGTGATTTTTCTAGTCTACACTGCCGAATCGCTTGCGACAACATTCTTTGTCACGGCAGGGACATTCGGTCTCATGAGCGCATATGGATACGTGACCAAGCGTGACCTCACGGGCTTTGGAAGTTTTCTGATGATGGGCCTGATCGGGATGGTGCTCGCGTCGGTGGTGAATATGTTCTTCAATAACTCAACAGTCTATTGGATTACAACGTACATTGGCATTCTCATCTTTGTCGGGCTAACAGCATACGACACGCAGAAGATCAAGCAGATGAGTGCCCTTGGACTAGAAGGTGGGGAGATGGAGCAGAAAGGCGCCATCATGGGCGCGTTGCGACTCTATCTGGACTTTATCAATCTGTTCTTGCTCCTGCTCAGACTTATGGGGAACCGGAAGTAGATTGCCCTCTAGCCTTTCGGAGGTAATGCACTGACGAGCCGATCCCGACCTTCCGAGGGTCGGCTCTTTGTTGTTTGGTTTTGTAGCCACGGGTCTAGACTTCTGTAGACACTGCAGGAGATCTTCGTAATGGAAATCATTCTGCTTGTTATCGGGTTAGTTGCCGGCGGTCCTGGCGCATGGTTTGTTGAACCCTTCATGGCACATTGGGGCAAATATGGAATTTAGAAATGAAAAGCTGACTCTCTTCTTTGAACACATCAAGACCATAACATTCTGGCAAAGGGTATTCAGTTGGAGCAAACTGAAAGGTTTGAGTTACGATGCATATCAAGAATACAGATCCCTAATAGGATCCGTTGATCGCATTTCTGGCGACCTTGATCAATCGAAGAATAGACTGGCCCTTCTTGAGAAAGACAATGAGCGTCTCAAGTCAGACAACGTGACGCTTGGGAGCGAGTTAAGAAACCTTGAAGAAAAGTTCAGAGAAGATGAGGGGAAAATTTCAGCGATGACTGCTTCCATCGCTACCAAAGACGAGACAATCAAGTTGGCTGAAAGAAAGGTTACAGAACAGGGAGCAGAAATATCCTTGCTCAAAGAGAAGGTTGATCAGCGTGATCGAGATATCTCAAGAGTCGAGCAAGAGAATGTGGCGTTCAAAGAGAACGAGAATCACAGGTGGGAGGATCATGAGAGTAGAATGGCAGTCCTTACAGGAGAAATCGAGCGAATAAGGAACGAAAGAACCAAAGAGATGGACGAGCAACAGAAAGTCAAGATCATGAAACTGGAGTCTATGAGAGAGACCTGGGGCAAGCATCAGGAGAATGTGAAGAACTCCATCAAGATGATATGTCAGAAGCACACAATCGAATATGTCGAGAGCGTTCCGTTCAAAGGCAGCCCAGACAACACCATTAAGATATGCGATGAATTTGTCATATTCGATGCCAAGAGCCCGGCGTCGGATGATCTAGAGAACTTCCCCAGCTACATCAAGAATCAAACAGAAGCTGTCAAGAAGTACATCAAGGAAGAGAACGTGAGAAAGGACATCTTCCTGGTAGTACCGTCAAACACTGTGGAGGTCCTTCAACAATTCAGCTACAATATGGCTGACTACAGCGTGTATTTGGTGACCCTCGATGTGCTTGAGCCCCTCATTCTATCCCTCAAGAAAATTGAAGATTATGAATTTGTAAACCAGCTGAGCCCGGAAGAGCGCGAGAATATCTACAGGGTGATTGGCAAGTTTGCACACATGACGAAGCGGAGGATACAAATCGATCATTTCTTCGCTTGGGAGTTCTTGGATATCCTCACCAAGTGCAAAGCTGATCTTCCCAAAGAGGTTCTCGAAAAGGTAGTCGAATTCGAGAAAGCTGAAAAGCTGAATCCGCCCCAAGAAAGGCGGGTGAAACAAATTCTCACGAAAGACCTGCAATCTGATGCCGAGAAAATCCAAAGAGAAGCCGAAGCGAAGGAAATAATCTTCCCACCTTCACTTCAACGTGATCTAAGAAACCTGCCACTGTTTGAAGGTGATGAGGTAACCTGATGCAGGCCCGTGCAAACGCAGGAAATGATCCGGACCCCTGGCATCCGAAGTTGAGCTTCACACGAGTTCCTCTCTGATGTTTCATCATCTACCTCGGTGAATCTGCATGAAAACTACCGCTCCCGTTGACGAAGTGTATCAGGTGATTTACACTGATCATTCTGATCCTTTTAGAGTTCTGGGACCTCACATTGTCAAAGACAAGGGAGGGAGTGCTCTCGCCATCAGAGCGTTTATTCCCGATGCTGAGAGCCTTAGTGTGGTTATCGAAACCGGGAAGGCGAATGAGTATCCGATGGACAAAGTTCACGAGACCGGTTTCTTTGAAGTGGTCATTCCGAAACAGACAGACGTGGCTCCGTATGAGCTGAAGAAAACAACTCACGGCGGAGCAGTCGAGACCTTCAAGGATTCCTATTCATTCCTTCCCACCCTTTCGGAAACTGATTTGTACCTCTTCAACAAGGGCGATCATCACCAGATGTACGAGAAGCTCGGGGCGCACTACGTCGAAGTGAACGGTGTTGGGGGGGTGCAATTTGCGGTGTGGGCGCCCACGGCGCGCAGTGTGAGTGTCATCGGAAACTTCAATAGCTGGGATCGCAGAAAACACGCGATGCGTATGTTGGGTGCCTCAGGGATCTGGGAGATCTTCATCCCGGGCTTGCCGGAAGGGGAGTTGTACAAGTTCCATGTAAAGACGCAGCATGGTTTTGTGTTGGACAAAGCCGATCCCTATGGCTTTGAGATGGAACTCAGGCCAAAGACAGCCTCGAAGGTCAACTTTCTGTCAAGGTTCGAATGGTCGGATGGTGCGTGGCTGGAACAACGCAAGACGTCGAAGTCTCTCGACAAGCCAATCGCCATCTATGAGGTGCAACTCGGTTCATGGCAGCGGGGTGAAGACAACCGGTGGCTAACCTACAGGGAGCTTGCCCAAAGGCTCGTTGAGTATGCGAAGAGGATGGGATACACGCATATTGAATTGATGCCGGTGATGGAGTATCCATTCGATGGCTCATGGGGATATCAGGTAACTGGGTATTTTGCACCGACCAGCAGGTTCGGCTCGCCTGACGATCTGATGTACTTCATCGATCATTGTCATCGAAATGGAATTGGGGTGATTCTGGACTGGGTGCCGGCGCATTTTCCGAAGGACATGTACGCGTTGGCGCAGTTCGATGGAACGCATGTCTACGAACACGCGGATCCGAGGAAGGGCGAACATCAGGATTGGGGAACTTATATCTTCAACTACGGCCGGCATGAGGTCAAAAACTTTCTTGCCAGCAACGCGCTTTTCTGGATCGATAAGTATCATGTTGATGGGCTGCGTATCGATGCTGTGGCCTCTATGCTCTACCTCGACTACTCACGCAAAGAAGGACAGTGGATTCCCAACCAGTACGGCGGCCGCGAGAACATTGAGGCAATCAATTTCATCAAACACGTCAACGGATTGATCCACTACTACTACCCCGGTGTCCTGACGATTGCAGAGGAATCCACGTCATGGCCTGGAGTAACGGGTTCGCTCGAAACGGGCGGCCTGGGTTTCGACCTCAAATGGAACATGGGCTGGATGCACGACATGCTGGAGTATTTCTCCAAGGATCCCATCCACAGGACTCATCACCATCGCAATTTGACGTTTGCTCTCCTGTATGCCTTCAGTGAGCGCTTCCTTCTTCCACTCTCGCACGATGAAGTTGTGCACGGGAAAGGTGCGCTCCTTAGCAAGATGCCGGGAGACATTTGGCAGAAGTTCGCCAATCTACGGCTCCTGTTTGGACTCATGTACGGGTTCCCGGGAAAGAAATTGCTGTTCATGGGAGGCGAAATCGGACAGTGGAGCGAATGGAGCCACGAAGGTGCGCTCGACTGGCATTTGCTTGAGCATGTTTCCCACAGAGGCCTTTCGCAGTGGCAACAGGACCTGAATCATCTCTACCTCAATCAACCCGCGCTTCATCAGGTCGACTTCGAATACACAGGCTTTGATTGGATTGATTTCCAGGATGTTGCCAGCAGTATCATCTCTTTTGAGCGGAAGGCAAGGAACTCCGATGATGCCATTATCGCGGTATTCAACTTCACTCCGGTTCCCCGGCAGGGATACCGGGTTGGCGCGCGGCTTCCGGGAATGTACAAGGAACTCCTCAATAGCGATTCAGAAGCATACGGTGGCAGCAACATGGGGAACTACGGTATAGTCCAGTCAGAGGCAGTTCCTCACCATGGCCGCAATCATTCACTCTCGCTAACGCTCCCACCGTTGGGGATGCTGTTCATGAAGCGTCAGGGGTAGGCCTTCCTTTCACTCACCCACATGACGTCTCTCCAATCCCGATCACTTCAATGGGTCTCGCAATGAAGGTTGTAGTTGCCGGTGGCAGCGGGTTCATCGGGAGCGCACTGATTCCCAAACTTCATGCTGATGGCCATGATGTGATACTGCTGACGCGCAATCTTGACGCAGCACGTTTCAGATTTGGCGTGCGAGCGAAGATCGAACCCTGGGATGGGAAAAATGAAGGACCGTGGGAGATACACATCGATGGTGCGGATGCGGTCATCAATTTTGCCGGCGAACCTCTCGATGCCCGACGCTGGTCTGCCCGACAACAGGAACGGATCATCAGCAGCCGCGTGAATGCGACGTTGGCAATTGTGAACGCAATGAAGAAAGCACAACGAAAACCATCCGTACTCGTCAATGCCTCAGGCGTTGGCTACTACGGTTCGGTCGAAAGCGGAGACGTTTCGGAAGAGGCTCCGAAAGGGAACGACTTCCTTAGCCTGGTGACTCATCAGTGGGAAACGACGGCGCGTGGGGCAGAGTCCTTTGGCGTGCGAACGGTTCTACTTCGGACCGCTGTAGTTCTGGGTGACAATGGCGGTGCTCTCAGGAAGCTGCTGGTGCCATTTAGACTGTTTGTCGGCGGTCCACTCGGTTCGGGTCGGCAGAGGTTCCCGTGGGTGCATCGTGATGATCTTCTCGGTGTAATACTGTTTGCGATGACCAATCCTGCTTTGGCTGGGCCGGTGAACGTTGTCGCTCCGGAATCAGTTACGA
>DPLS01000088.1 GCA_003541875.1 Bacteroidota bacterium
AACACAACCCAGAGTAGAGCACGGTCATGGCAAAGATTCTCCTTGTTGAAGACGAACCCCAGATGCAGCGTGGGGTGAAGGATAATCTCGAGTTTGAAGGATATGAAGTCGACGTTGCGAATGACGGCAAGGCCGGACTCAAGAAACTCCTGGACAATTCGTACGACCTTGTTCTCCTTGACGTGATGCTGCCACAAATGTCCGGCTTTGACGTGTGTAAGAAGGTGAGGGAAAAAAGCATCACCACTCCCATCATCATGCTCACAGCAAAGGGGGAGGAGATCGACAAGGTGCTTGGACTTGAACTTGGGGCCGATGACTACATCACGAAGCCATTTGGGCTGCGCGAGTTGCTCGCACGCGTGAAGGCTGTGCTGCGCCGGAGCGAAGGTGCGACAGGGGGTTCAGCGCAAAAGATGGTGCTGGGCTCGCTGGAGATTGACTTTGCAACGTACAACGCTTCCCGTTCCGGCGAGAGCGTGCAGATGACACCCAAAGAGTTCGAGATCCTGAAGTTCCTCTGGCAGCAACGCAACAAGGCCGTCAGCCGCGACCAGTTGCTCACCAACGTGTGGGGGTACGATGAATCCATCAGCACCCGCACCGTGGACAACTTCATCCTGAAACTCCGCCAAAAGATTGAGGACGACCCGGCCCATCCAAAGCACATCATCACCCTTCATGGACTGGGATACAAGCTGATTCCGTGAAAACACGCTTCTTTCTCAGAAACGGCATTTGGGTCGTGACAACTCTTTACAAACATTGACGCAACATGGACATCTCCGACGATTGCTGGTCGTACCATGATACGGAGTCAGCAAACACCACCAACAGTCAAAGGAGAAAGTCATGAAAGCCACAACAGCAATAGCACTCGGATTGGCACTTGCAGCATCGACGGCATTGAGCCAGGGCACTCTTCAGCAGGCAGCAGATGATTGGCCGTATTCCCCCACCGCTGCAAGCTATGGCACCGCCAACCTGACTCAGGCAAAGAAGGTTTTTCAGTGGTCGTTGGAATCAGACAACGACGGTGTCGTGGAGTCCGTTCTCGGGCACATTGCACACATGAGGATCACGCTGCCGCAGGAGGCAATGAAGGACATTGAAGCAGCCGTGAGGGAGCTTGCCAACAATGGCCGGACACCGGTGATCCGGTACAAGGCGTACCTCGCAAGTTTGGTGTTCGATAATCCATCAATGTTCTGCCAAACAGTAACTAATAAGTATGCAAGCAGCGATGAGTTGTTTGGTGCGATTGCCACACGGGTGCAGCAGACGATGTTAAGCTCCACCGTCCAGTAATGGAGCGAAACGAGAATTCACTTCGCATCATGATCCAGACACCGAGTTCGGGTCGAAAGAAAAGATAATTCCAGCAGCAAGGACAGATTCCATGCCTCGATGCCATCATAAGGTTTCCCTGCTCGTCCTGCTCCTCATCGCGACGGTTGCTCAATCCCAGAGTTGGAAGACATTGCTCGATCTGCGGGGCAAGTGGAAATTCGAACTCGGCGACAACGAACATTGGGCAGACCCGAAGTTCGATGACTCACACTGGGACGACATTCGCGTGCCTGCATCGTGGGAGAATGAAGGGTATCCCGGCTATGATGGCTACGCATGGTACCGCACACACTTCAGGATCGATGAGGACCTAAAGAACAGCATTGTCTACCTTCGTCTCGGTTACGTTGACGATGTCAGCGAGGTGTATCTGAACGGCCATATGGTTGGTTTCCAGGGAGAATTCCCGCCTCACTTCTCCACTGCCTACAACGTTTACAACCAGTTTGTTGTCCCTCAGGCGTACCTCAACTATGCCGGCGATAACGTCATCGCTGTGCGCGTCTACGATTTGAGACTGGCCGGTGGCATCAGCCACGGTGAAGTCGGTCTGTTCGAGCCACGCCGTTACCTCAAACCAGACTACAACCTTGGAGGCACCTGGAAATTCAAGAGAGGTGACAACGACTCTTGGAAAGACGTCTCCATCAACGACGGCAAATGGAACGACGTGCTTGTACCGGCATTTTGGGAGACACAAGGCTTCAAAGACTACAACGGCTTTGGCTGGTACAGGCTGAGGTTCAAAGCGCCGGAACATCTTCCGGGGAACCGACTCATCCTTTTACTGGGGAAGATTGACGACATGGACGAGACCTATCTCAATGGCGAGCTGATTGGGAAGACCGGCAGGATGCGCCCTAATATGACTCGTTCGGACATCAACAAGGAATACTCAGAGCTGCGAGCGTACGAGATCCCGTCCGATGTCCTCATCCCGGACCAGGAGAATGTTCTCGCCGTGCGCGTGTGCGACGTCTGGCGTCACGGCGGCATTTATGATGGACCCATTGGATTTGTTGCACGCGACAAGTACCTGAAGTGGAAGAAGGAAGGGAAGTCGTGGTGGGAAATGCTTGATTGGTTCAAGTGAAGCAATGCAGACTGAGAGTTGTCTGTTGCAGAATTAGCGATTTGCAGATTTCGTGATTTGCGATTGTTTTTTGAGATTTGGGATTTGGGTCTTCTTTGCAGTTTGAGATTTGATGTTTGAACCTTGATATTTGTTCTACAGTATTGCTTTGATTCTCTCCGCTGGACGCGCAAGGATTGCCTTCGTTCCCTTCTCCACAATCGGTCGCTGAATCAGATCCGGATGGCTCACCATCAGGTCAATCAGTTCTTCGTCTGACAAATCACGCCCGGCCAGCTTCAACTCTTTGTAGATTGGTTCTTTTGTACGAAGGATGTCTTTCGCAGAGAGCTTCATTTTGTTCAGCAGTTCCTTCAGTTTTTTCTTCGGGATCGGATCGATATAATAATTGATCGCCTCAAAGTCCACACCGCTCTCCTTCAATATCATCATCGTCTGACGACAGGTCGTACAGGTAGGTTTCTGGTAGATGGTGATTGGAGATTTCATAGATGAGTTGGAAGACTTTTGATGTTAGGGTTCGTCGGCGCTCAATCCTGCTTGCCCCGACTCCGTTGTCGGGGTCAGCTTTGCCTACTCGCCGCGCTTCACGTCTTGGAGGGAGCCGCTGGTCAGGCCGACCCGAAGATTCTTAACGAGATCGAAGTCAAGCTGAAAGAACTCAAAAAGATGATCACGTTCTGAATAGTAGTCTTCGATATCACCAAGTGTCCAGTGGAGTGACAAGAGTGACTTATCGAATCTCTTTTCATCCACGGGGATCGGGTAGCGGCCCGCCCAAGTAGAATGTGTTGTCAACTTCTCAAAGAAGACCCTCCTCGTGGCTGTTAGAGGGTAGGAAACCTTTTGGGCTAGCCTCACGAGGTTGTGATCCTTCAGCTCTTCGGGGATTCTTCCATTCTGGAGAATCATGGCCTGCATCGATTCTTGGTTGGCTTTCACGTACCCAAATTTCAGCATGGATTCAAATCCGTACCCAGCCAACAAGAGTGAGACTTTTAAGTAGTCAAAGGCATTAAGAGCATCGGTGGTGGTTACTTCCTTGTTCCTTGACAGAAGTTGATCGATCTCCTGATAGTACTCTTGGGTCGATTTGCCGTGGAGTAGCTCAGCACTGGCGAAGAGCTTAAGTGCATTGAGCAGCCATGCATTTGGATTCGCGGCAACCTTGGCTATGAACTCTTTGGTAGATTCAGCTTCCATGTCTCCTTGTGCCTGGCCTAACTAGAAATTATGTCGCGCCTGTCGACAAACTACTTCCCGTGTGTATACCTGATAACCTCCGCCCTCTCCAATGTCACCATCCCTCCGGAACCGCTTCGTTGGAACGCATCGTCCACCACCGGCATAAAGGACTTCACTTTCTCCTCGGTGTCAACAATCTCCACAACAACGGGGAGGTCTTCGGAAAGCCTGAGAATCTTGGCCGTATGAATCCTGCTGCGTGCACCGAAGCCTTCCACACCGCGGAGAACCGTTGCACCGGCAAGTCCGTGTTCACGTGCTTTCACGACGATGACTTCGTACAGCGGTTTGCCATCTAGTCTGTCAGCCTCGCCGAGGAAGATTCTCAGGAGTTTACCTTCGCCTTCAAGTTTCATAAGCATCCCTAGAACAGTTTTCCAATCATGATGCCCAGCCATGTGGCGCCAAGACACACTATCACGCTTGATACGATATTGGTCAGTCCCAGACCGTAACTCCCGTCTCTCAATAACGCCATTGTCTCAAAGCTGAACGAGGAGAATGTTGTGAACCCTCCGAGAATCCCGATGGTGAGAAACACACGCAGCGATGGACTCATCATGAAGCGCTCTTCGAATGACGTAATCAGCAATCCGATCAGGAAGGAGCCCAACACA
>DPLS01000184.1:0-1665 GCA_003541875.1 Bacteroidota bacterium
GAGCAGACAGAATTCGGCTTACAGACCTGCATTACCTTTCCAGCGGCGTTCACCCGCCTCCCAATCGGGTGCGACTGAGAAAGCATTTTGGAAGGGAGTCACCGTGAATACCACTTTCAGGGAGCACCGGTGGACAATCGCAGATCCACCTGATGCCGAAGTCGTCACACGCCTCTCCAAAGAGATCAATGTACCCGATGCGATCGCCAAGGTCCTTGTGTTTCGAGGAATCGATGACTACAACAAGGCAAAAGCCTACTTTCGTCCAACGCTCGACCAACTCCATGACCCTTTCCTCATGGATGGAATGGATCGAGCAACCGAGCGGATTCTCAAGGCCCTTGAGCAGCAAGAAAAGATGCTCGTCTTTGGCGACTACGATGTAGATGGCACTAACGGTGCCTCGATGTTGTACCTGTTCATTCGAGAGGTCGGGGGAAATGTTGGCTTCTATATTCCCGACCGTCTCAAGGAAGGTTACGGCATCTCTCGAATCGGGATCGACAAGGCAAGTCAGGATGGAGTTTCGCTGTTCATCTCGATCGACTGTGGGATCACAGCAGTTGATCAAGTGGAATACGCTCGAAGCCTGAACCTCGATGTCATCATCTGCGACCACCATGAGGCGGGCGAACGACTCCCGAACGCGTACGCAGTCCTTGACCCTATCAAACCAGGAGACAATTATCCCTTCAAGAATCTCTGCGGCTGCGGAGTCGGCTTCAAGCTGATTCAAGCAGTTGCGCAACGCTTGAATAAGGAATCGTTGCTACCTGAGTTCCTTGAATTTGTGACACTCGCCACCACTGCTGATATTGTTCCGCTCGTTGGGGAGAATCGTGTGTTGGTGAAAAAGGGGTTCGAGCGCATCAATTCGACCCCCAGGCCAGGCATCAAAGCACTCATCGATGCTGCCGGACTCAACCAGAAGTCCATCAGCACCGGACAAATCGTGTTTGGATTGGCACCGCGTATAAACGCAGCGGGACGACTTGGCGACGCCACTCGGGCGGTCCGACTGCTCACCTGCGACAATCCCGAAGAAGCTCGCTCGCTCGCAAGCGAACTTGAACTTGAGAACCAGAACCGTCGCAGGATTGACGAGGATACGTTCAACGAGGCGAAAGAGCTTGCCGAAAATTTGTTCGACCTTGACATGGACGCCGTGATCGTCCTTCATCAGGAGCACTGGCATCCGGGAGTTGTTGGCATTGTTGCTTCACGCATGGTAGAGAGGTACTACAAGCCCTCTATCATGATGGCAACTGTGGATGGCGTTGCAAAAGGCTCTGCACGCAGCGTCAGCGGGTTCGATGTATATCAGGCATTGAAGCGGTGCGAAGACAAGTTGATCCAGTTCGGTGGACACAAGTACGCCGCCGGCCTTACAGTTGAGGTCTCCCGGCTGGACGAGTTCCGGGATGCGTTCAATGCCACGGTGAAAGAGATGATGAGCGAGGAGTTGAAAACACCGGAGATCAGGGTCGATGTGGAAATTTCACTGAGCGAAGTCACGCCCAGGTTCGTTCGCATCCTGAAAGAGTTCGCTCCCTTCGGTCCAAACAATATGAAGCCAACATTTTTGGCTCGCAATCTGGACGTTGTCGGAACTCCGAGAATCGTTGGAAGAAATCACTTGCGCTTCAAGGTCAAACAGAACGGAAT
>DPLS01000184.1:1990-8214 GCA_003541875.1 Bacteroidota bacterium
GGCCGGAAGAATCTCGAATGTGTCTTCTCTGTTGAAGAGAATGAGTATGTCATGAACAACAGTTCGAGGCAGCCAGACACAGTTCCCCAACTCAAAATACGAGACGTTCGATAATCCCTACGGAGAAATAAAGGAGATACCACTATGTCAGGCCATTCGAAATGGGCAACAATCAAACGCAAAAAGGGGGCCACTGACGCAGCCCGGGGGCGGCTGTTCACCCGTCTCATCAAAGAAATCACCATCGCAGCAAAAAGCGGCGGCAACACGGACGGGAACCCTCGACTCCGGCTTGCAATTCAAACCGCCAAGGCTTCCAACATGCCTGCCGACAACATTAAACGTGCAATCCAAAAAGGCACGGGCGAATTGCCGGGGGTTTCATACGAAGAAGTCACTTTCGAAGGCTACGGCCCTGCAGGTGTAGCAATACTTGTCGAGGTCGTCACTGACAACAACAACCGCGCTGTCTCCGAGATGCGGCACGTTTTCTCCCGAAATAACGGCAACATGGGACAAAGCGGAAGCGTCGCATGGATGTTCACTAGAAAAGGTCATATCGTTGTGCCAAGGCACGGTCAGTCAGTGCCTCTCAGCGAGGACGATCTGCTTGGGATCATTCTCGACGCGGGTGCTGACGACCTGCAATCCGATGAAGAGACCTTCAATGTCACGACTTCTCCTCATGAGTTTGACGCAGTAAAGAAGGCCATCGAAGACAAAGGGATCAAGGTTGAGAGTGCGGCACTCCAGATGATTCCACAAAATACCGTGAAGGTGACCGGAAAAGAAGCCGAACAGACGCTGAAGCTTATGGAGGCTCTCGAAGAGCACGAAGACGTGCAGAATGTCTATTCGAACTTTGATATAGACGAGAAGGAACTTGCCTCGATCAACGGTTGAGCCCGACAACGGTGCAAGGCGTCACCGCGAGATGAGGAGTGTTCGAAGGAAGAACGACGGTACCTCTATCATTCTCGGCGTCGATCCAGGAACACTCATTACAGGCTATGGGATCGTCATGCGCAGCCGGAATGCGATTCGCCTCCTCGGGTGCGGCACAGTTCGCAACGCGGCAACTGCCTCTATGCCTCTTCGGTTGAAGAAGATCTACACCGAACTCTCTTCTGTCATCCAGAAATATCATCCGGACGAACTTGCCATTGAATCAGCATTCTACGGCAAGAATGCACAGTCGGCCCTGAAGCTCGGTCATGCTCGCGGCGTGGCGATCCTCGCAGCGGTCGAGAGCGAAATCCCTACGACGGAGTATTCTCCGCGCGAAGTAAAAAAGGCGGTGGTTGGCAATGGCTCTGCGTCCAAAGAGCAGGTTCAATATATGATCAAGTCGATGCTCCACTTGCCAAGTGCGAAAATGCTGCACGATACCTCCGATGCCATAGCCATCGCAGTGTGTCATCTTCACCGGCTCGTCACACCAACATCCAAGCACAAAGACTGGAAATCATTCGTCACTGCACATCCTGAGCGGGTGAGATCATGATTGCGTCGATGCGGGGCACACTCGTAGTCAAATCTCCCACTGAAGTCGTCATCGACACTCAGGGGATAGGCTACAGTCTCAACATCCCCCTTTCTACTTTTGCGGCGCTTGGCACCGTGGGCAGCACCGTAACGCTCCTGACCTATCTGCACGTTCGTGAAGATGTTCTGCAACTGTTCGGCTTTGCCTCGGACGAAGAACGCAACATTTTCAAGCTCCTCATCTCTGTTTCTGGGATCGGTCCAAGAATGGGACAGACAATCCTCTCAGGGATTGCCGTTCCTGATCTAAAACATCATATCATTTCCGGAAACCTCGGCGCACTCACGACAATTCCGGGCGTGGGAAAGAAGCTTGCCGAGCGGTTGATCTTCGAGCTACGCGACAAGATCGGGAAGGTTGAGCTGTCGGGAGCTCTCTCTCCTGCCCCGCCGGACGAACAGTCGCAGATCAGATCTGAGGCCCTTTTGGCATTGACATCGTTGGGGTATTCACGTCCTATGGCCGAGAAGGCTCTCCTTGCAGCCTTGAAGGACGCAAACGGAAAAGATGCCACCGTGGAACAACTGATAAGGGCTTCCTTGCGGCACGCTACCAAATCCTAATCGCCGCCGCCGGTGTTGACCTTCATTTGTTGAAGTCTTAACTTGCAACCAATGCGAAAATCAGACTACACTTCCCCTGAACGACTCGAAGCTGAAGTAGAATTCGACCAGGCGCTCCGCCCACTCTCGTTCACGGACTTCTACGGCCAGGAGAAGATTACCGACAACCTCAAGGTATTCATAGCGGCCGCCCGCCAACGTGACGAATCTCTCGACCATGTCTTGCTTACCGGCCCGCCCGGCCTTGGCAAGACGACACTCGCTCATATCATTGCGAATGAAATGGGGGGCAACATCAAGATCACGTCCGGGCCGGTGCTGGACAAGCCCGGAGATCTCGCCGGCATTCTTACGAATCTGGAAGAAGGTGATGTGCTCTTCATCGACGAGATTCACCGGCTGAATCCAGTCGTGGAAGAATATTTGTACTCGGCGATGGAGGACTTCCGGCTTGACATCATGATCGATTCGGGTCCGAGTGCAAGGAGCATACAGCTTTCACTTCCTAGGTACACACTGATTGGCGCGACCACGCGTGCGGGCCTGCTTACGGCTCCTTTGCGCGCGCGGTTCGGGATTACGAATAGATTGGATTACTACAACGCTGGGACACTGGAGAAGATACTCCACCGCTCGGCGGCAATCCTCAATATCGAGTATGACGATGTCGGGCTCTCAGAGATCTCACGCCGCTCGCGTGGTACGCCGCGGATTGCCAACCGGCTACTGCGCCGGTGCCGGGATTTCGCACAGGCTGACCCCCGACTCAAGAAATTTAGTGGCGTGATTTCTCAACAGGTGGCGCAGCATTCGCTGACCGCTCTCGAAGTGGATGAGCATGGCCTTGACGACATGGACAAACGCATCCTGCAGTGCATTATCGAGAAGTACAATGGCGGTCCGGTCGGTATCAACACGCTCGCCGTGGCAGTCGGAGAAGAGCCGGGAACCATTGAAGAAGTCTACGAGCCTTATCTTATTCAAGAAGGATTCATCAAGCGCACTCCGCGCGGACGCGAGGCAACGAGACTTGCATACAAGCATCTCAACGTCACACCAACAAAAGAGAATCAGCCCAATTTGTTTTCGTAGCGTGCTTCGTCGTTGCAAGGATTTGGACATTCGGAGTTTTGAGAAGCAACTCGCTCATTCCCGGATGGTTCCCATTTGTCACGGTCAATTTCCATTCGCAAGGAAGCCAATCAATGTCACTCGATAAAGACCTCCAGTCCATTCAAGAAGTGCGTGACCTTTTGGTGAAAGCGAAGGCGGCACAGCTTGAGTTCCGAAACTATTCTCAGGAACAAGTCGACCGTATTGTCAAAGCAATGGTTGACGCGGGTTTTGCAGAGGCCGCGCGACTCGGACGTATGGCCTGCGAGGAGACAGGATTCGGAAAATCGGAGGACAAGCAGAAAAAGAATGAGTTCGCAACTCGAAGAGTATGGGAATCCATCAAAGATCTGAAGACCGTCGGCGTCATCAGTGAGGACAAAGAGAAGAAGCTGATTCTTATCGGCGAGCCTATGGGTGTCGTGGCAGCGCTCATCCCATCCACGAATCCGACATCAACGGCCATGTTCAAGTCGATCATCTCCGTGAAAGCACGCAATGCCATTGTCGCAAGTCCGCATCCAAAGGCAGTGAAGTGTACGGTGGAAGCAATGAATGTCATCCGTGATGCTGCAGAAAAAGCCGGCGCCCCAATGCACTTGATGGCATGCCTCTCTTCTCCGACGATCGAGGGAACGAATGAACTGATGCGACACAAACTCACTGCCGTTATCCTCGCCACCGGCAGCAATCCGATGGTGAGGGCTGCATACAGTTCTGGCAAGCCTGCCTACGGTGTCGGTTCGGGAAATGTCCCTGCATTCATCGAGCGGACCGCGAACATCAACAAGGCCGTCGCCGATATCATCTCCGGCAAGCAGTTCGACTATGGTGTACTCTGTTCCACTGAATCGGCTCTTGTGTGCGACGCACCAATCAAGAACCAGGTGGTCGAAGAGTGCAAACGTCGGGGAGCATATTTCGTGGCGGGTGAAGAGAAAGAAAAACTCTCTCGACTCATGTTCGATGAACGGGGCGGTATCAATGCCGAAATGGTTGGCAAGTCGCCTGCATTCATCGCCCAACGGGCCGGGATTTCAGTCCCATCAAACACATCGGTTCTTGTCGCTGAACTGCAGGGAGTTGGTCGCGAGGTTCCCCTTTCACGGGAAAAGCTCTCCCCTGTTTTATCTTTCTACACCGAAGACGGATGGCGGGATGCGTGCCATCGGTGTATCGAGTTGTTGGAATTCGGCGGCGTCGGCCACACGCTCGTGATTCACTCAAAGGACAATGACATCATCATGAAGTTCGCGCTCGAGAAGCCTGCGTTTCGCATACTGGTGAACACTCAAGCAGCATTGGGTGCAGTCGGCTATACTAACGGCCTCGATCCATCGCTTACGCTCGGCCCGGGCACATGGGGCGGATCCATTATTTCCGACAACGTCACTGCTCGGCATCTGATGAATGTAAAGCGACTGGCATTTGAGACCTCACCCATCAATCCGGAGACGCCCGAACAGTTTGTATCGACAAGACAACGGTCGGAACATCTCCACACCGGATCGTGGATGGAAGAGATCGAAAAGCGCATCATCCTCAAAGCCGGAAATACTCCTGTCTGGGCAAAGGACGCTCCAACCTCATCTGACAAGAAACCAGAGGCATTCGGTACGGGATTGTCGGCTGAAGATGTTGACCGCATTGCACGTGAATTTGCAAGCAAACTGAAGTAGCTGCAAACGAGTTCAAAAGTTGACTAGCCACTTACGATGGTAGATTAGCTGTGGTCTGCGGGAAGGGTTCCCGGGACCGGAAGCGCTCTGCAACAAATAATCACAACCACCATATCAACCACAAGCAGAAAGGTGCACAGATGAAACATATCTTCAGACTTCTGATTCTTGTAGCGGTGTCCGCCCAAATCGGGTTTGCGCAGAACCTGGATGGAAAGTGGGCACTTGGATTTCATGGAGGGGGGAACATGTGGGTGAACGATCTCAACAAGTTAAAGGTAGGGCCCGGCGCTGAACTCATGGTGCGCTATGGTCTCTCAACTCGTTTTTCTCTCGGCCTCGCAACCGGATGGGAACTGCTCAAGGCTAGCCAGGATCCAACATCCGCCGGAAACCCCTATGGTTACTTGAAAGACGATGCTATTCCGGCATCACTCATTGCCTGGTATCACTTCTCGCCCGGAAAATCGTTTGCACCGTACGCGTATATTGGCGTCGGCGGAATGATGTACAAGCGACGAACCACGGGCAACATCTATGTGCCGTCAGACAAATGGCAATCTTCGATTCATATTCCCTTTGGGGTCGGATTCGAAACGTTTGTTTCAAAGAAGGTTTCAGTCAACGTCGATTTGGGATACCGCCTCCTCGATGACTGGACGGACTACCGCAAGGGGACTTCTGACAACAATATGATGGATAGCTACGCCACGGCAAAAGTTGGTCTCAATTTCTACTTTGGCACCAGTAAGAGTGACGATGACGATGGCGACAGATTGACAAACGGCGAAGAAGAGAAACTGGGGACCGACCCGACGAAGGCCGACACCGATGGTGATGGCTTGAACGACGGTGATGAGGCCATGAAATACAAGACCGATCCCCTGAAGGCCGACAGCGATGGGGACGGACTCAAGGACGGCGAAGAACTCAACACCTACAAAACCGACCCAATGAAGGCTGATACTGATGGCGATGGCTTGAGCGACGGCGATGAAGTCATGAAGTACAAGACCGATCCGTTAAAGGCCGATACCGACGGCGATGGCTTAAACGACGGTGATGAAGTCATGAAGTACAAGAGCGATCCGTTGAAGGTCGATACCGATGGTGGCACAGTCAACGACGGTACGGAAGTGACTCGTGGCAGTGACCCGTTGAACGCAATGGATGATGTGCCGAAGCCGAAGAAGGAGGAGCTGAAGGTTGAGGTGGGCAAGGCTATCACACTTGAGGGTGTGTTGTTCTTGACCGGAAGCGCTCAGATCGGTCCAAACTCGGAGCTAATCCTGGAGAAGGCATACAATACGCTCGCCCAAAACC
>DPLS01000432.1 GCA_003541875.1 Bacteroidota bacterium
GGGTTGGGATAGTTCTGGTTCAGTGCGAACTCTTTCGGTGCGGTTTCTTTCACACCGGTGAGCACATCCACCTGTATTGGATCGGTCAGCATCGTCGACCCATCGAGATCGACCTGCTTCAACCGATAGTACCATCGACCCACACCAGCGTTGTTGTCCGTGAATGTGTAATGTTGCGATATAAGCGTTGTGCCGTGACCGGGGACGAAGCCGCTAGGTAGGTCGACAAAATTCTGCTCAGTTGAATGTCTGCGCTGCACGTAGAATCCAAAGTTGTTGACTTCACTGAGTGTCGTCCAATCAAGCCGCACGGCATTATTGCTGATGGTAATGCCTGTCATTGAAGCAAGCTGGATAGGGAGAGGGGCATCATCAGCAGTGATTGGGACGATCTGTCCTCGTGCAGGATTGGCTGTGAGTGCTCCAGAAGACCAGGAACCGTCAGCGTCGGTGGAGAACGAAGAACTTGTTCCGCTTGCGCTGAATGCTTCGATTCGCCTAACACCGTTTGGATTGTTGCTGGGCATTACTAGTCCATATGAACCGGATGACCCGACAATATTGCCAGAATAGAACGCGGGTACGTTGGTTTCCGTGATACCGTTATCTTCAGAAATGTACCCATGAAGGGGTCTGCCAGTGCCTGTGGTGTTGTCCCATATCATGATCACTTTTCCGGCAGCTCCAGCCGTAGCATGTCCCTCGATGAACGCGCCATCGTCTTCAATGCCCGCTGTGCGTGCTGTCGAAGAGAGGTCAAGTGGGACAAGTGTTGAAGTGCTCGTGATCCTTGTGGCAATCGCCGTGCCCCCAGCTCCGTCGTTCAAACCAACGCGCAGGCTGAGGACATTAGCAGTAGCAGTGCCAGGTTCAAATCTCGCATTTCCCGATGTGAGCACAACGAGCCAGAAAGTGACGTTGCCTGAACCGTTCGTAGTGAGGACTTCGGTGGTCCCAGACAAAGTGCCAGCGTTAATTGTCGCGGCCGTGATACCGGGAACATAAACAATCCCAGCGCCATTGCTTGTTACGCCGTCGGCACTGTTCACCATGCCTGCCGTGAATCTGTATCCCGCGCTCGCAGTCAGGCCGGTAAGAGTAATCCGAAAGGCCGTGTTCATTCGAAGTGTGTTCGTGGTCGCGCCGTTCTTTCCACCAAAATACTGTGGGAAGAGTTCTTCGGTGATTCCCTGTGCCCAGCAGGTACTCGAAAGCAAAGAAAAGGCAACGAGCAACACGAGAATGAAAACCCTGTGCTTCATATGTCACCTCCTTGAAAAGGTCAATTGCTGTTTGGATGGCAGGGGTTGCTAAACCTCTTAGAAAAGACAAGTAGGAGCGCTCGGTCCATACAGAGCCGTACTAGAATGAGCAAATTACGAGTTCGACCTCTTGAATAATCGGACGACGAAGCCGGATCTCTCTGGCTAGTCGGATGCAGCAACACAAACCGATGATGGAGCGGAGGAGTGAGGTGAAGCTGTATGCGAGTTGTGCAGCTCCAAACTTGATTCGTCTCTTGTTTTGATCAAGTGCACTGTGCATGGGACTCATCCCCTCGTAACTTGCGTGTGGACGATGAGCGGACTTGGGAATTGTCATTCGCGAGCGGTTGCGCTCGAGGTTTCCTGCGACGAGTTGAGAAGATCATGAACAAAGGAACGGAGGATATCGGGAAAACTCAGGTTAGCGTCTTGCTCGGAGGATTACGTTTTCCCGGAAAATTGTAACGAATGGTTTGGTAAATGTCAAGAAAATAAACTGAATCCGAAATTATTCTCTTTTGTTGATGAGGCCCACCCGCATGATGCCAGCGGCCTGATTGGAAGGACTTGTCTCAGGTGACGGTAATGGACGCCCTTTGGGATTTCTGAGCACTCAAGATTTACTATGTGTGAGCGGTCTATCTCTGCGTATCTGTTAAGTATCTCGGCACGTCCTAACGCAACACATCATATGCTTCCAAACCTGGTCCGACCGACCAAGCTGACGGAGGATGTTTTGCTGTACTCGGATTGAAGAGATAGGCGCAGTTTTGAGATAATGAACTTCACGTGGAAGTGGTTTCAGGAATGGACCGTTGTACATCATATGACTTTTGCATCAAAAACGGAGTTCGGTCGGGCGACACTCTTCGCACCGTGAACGTGCTCCTCAGTGACTACGAACTGTCTGTGCTAGTTTGCGCTGTGTTTGAGACCCACCGAGCGGCCACTCACCTGCATATTCTCGAGGAAGACTGTTCGGAGTGTCCGGTACTCCTTGTAGAGTGTCATGCAGTACTCCCTCAGGATTTCCAGTTCATCCTCTTCCGTGAGAGCGTCGATGGAAACGAAACCGGATCCCTCGCGCTCCTGGATCGATCGAATCCTCGATAGCACGAGGGCATGGAACAAGGGGTCAATTGTGTTCAGATTCTTGAAGTATTCGAGCATGGTGGCCTGCCTCTTGATTTGGAGTTTCGTTGTTGGTCCGGCTTTCTCGCCCACGATCTGACTCGCGACATTCAGCAATGCCGCGAGGCGTTTGAATTTCTGCACTACTTCAGCAGGAGCATTTTCTTGAGGGATGTCTGCCCCCCATTTGCAAGCTTGTAGAAGTATGTTCCGTTGGTCAAATGCGAAGCGTCAAAATTGGCTGAATAGAGCTTTCCGGGCTCGGCTGTCCCGGCAAACAGGATTTCTGCTTGTCTACCCAGCACATCAAACACAGTCAGGGTTGTGTATCCCGCCTTGTCCACCGTGAATTGAATTTGCGTCGACGGGTTGAACGGGTTGGGATAGTTTTGTGCCAGATTGAACGCGGTTGGCGTCTGTCTCTCGCCAACACTGGTTGGGGAGAGTACCGTTACCTCTCGTCCGTCTGAGAAATGGATCGTGCCATTAAGATCGACTTGCTTTAGTCTATAGTAATATATCCCGACCGGAACTCCTGTGTGGGTCCAACTGTAGTCCTGTGGCTCCAGCGTTGTTCCGTGGCCTTGAACAAAACTGTTGGATACGTCAACGAATTCGTTGGAAGAAGAATGTCGCTGCTGGATATAGAACCCGTAGTTGTTCGTTTCAGATATGGTTCCCCAGTTCAATTGAACGTCGCTTTCGTTGGAGACGAACGCACTGAAATTAGCGAGCTGAATCGGCAATGGGTTAGACAGGCTGCCTAGCGTCCATTTAGACCAGTTGTCTACAGGTGCACCCCCAATAGCCACATAATTGTCGGCTGCATTGAGAACGCCGCCGAAGGCCCGCCACTGAGTCGCACCCGGAGTCCAGCAATATGGAGTCAGGTCGTTTTCAGAGATTCCGTTGAGTTCACTCTCATCGTAGGAAAGCCACAGGGATCCACTAATAGAGTTGCTGCTCCAAACATAGTAGTAGCGATTGATAGCCTGCCCTTGCGTCACATAAGGCGGCTGCTCGCCCTGAACAGCAGAAACGGACACAACGGTAGTTGGTTGAGTTCCATCAGGAATCAGCACTGTGTTAATATCAGTGAACTGGAAGCTCTCTGTTGAGTTTGCAGGAATCGTCCTCACCACCCGCCCATTGATGCTGCCGCTTATGATATTGAGTGCCGAAGGAGATGTCCCAGTGATGACTATCTGGCTGTTCCAATAATTAGTAATCAAGCCATCGTTGAGTATTAGGGGGGGAGCAAAAATTATAAATTTTTTTAAAAAAAAAAATATTTTTTTTTTTTGTGTTTTTTTT
>DPLS01000210.1 GCA_003541875.1 Bacteroidota bacterium
GTGGGGGCGGAGGGCGTGTCGAAGCAGTCGGGAGAGCCGCGGAGCTGAAGCGGCGCGAGCAACCAAGAAGCTACTCGAGGAATTTTCCAAGTCTGAGTCTGGAGAACAAGCCGGTCGGCCGAGGCTTGGGCTGTTCTTGAGCTTGCTGTTGTGATGGGGAAAGGCTCGTGGGATCATCCTCGCCAAAAACCCTTGGGGCTTTTGAAGCCTCTCGCCAAACCGTGCGCTCTTTCTCCAATCGTTCTTGTTCCTTCTGTTGCTTGAGAATCTCCATCCGCAGTTGCTCTTCCGCGGATTGCGGCAGCGAAGTCGATTGAGATGGCCGGGGATTGAATGGTGAGCCCAAACTGTTTGAACTCGGAGGTGCCATGTACGCTGTTCCAATGTTTGACATGTTATTCAATTCGTTGAACGTTGGATCCGAGGGGTCAAAGCCCACTCTATGGTTCTGCCTGCGCAAGGTTTCCCAGGCGGGCAAGACCGTTTTCTCCGCAGCAATCACATATGGGCTAAGCGGATCAAGAAGATACGCTTTCATCAGGGAATCAAACGCTTTCTCCGATGAACCGCCTTCAAGGTATTGATCAGCCATGTTTGTTAAGAATCTTATCTTTTTGGGGACATCTTCAGGCGTAAGTCTTGCGTCATCTTCGGGTGACTTCACACCGCCTGCGAATTGAGGACCAACCGTGATCGCGAGATTGCCAACTCCCATGACGCTACTGTCAGACTGAGTGTTTTCGATCTGGGGAAAATTTTGTTGAACCCGAATTCGATCCATGATGGCATGAATGTATCGGTTTTCAGGATCGAGGCGCTGTGCAACAGCAAGTTGTTCGATAGCAAAGTCGAACCGTCCTGAGGCGGCAAGTCGTTCGGCGGATCTGATGAGATGAGAAGATCCCCCAGGCGAGAAGCTTGTTCCCCTTGACGTATTTCTGCCCCCCTGAAACCCAAAACCCCAATCAAAGGACCCCATCGTCCATCCCCCCAATAGTGTGACCAATGCTACACTTCAGCAACGTAACGCGGCATTGTTGTGACCAAAATAACAGTTCGAGGTGCAAGTGTCAAGCCTATTCGCAGACATTTACTAAGATGGGTGACAACTGGTCTGCGGGATATGAACTTTGGTGACTCGTGCCCGTGTACTTTTTTCCTCCCGTGAAGTACGATGGCTGAACAGAATCGATTTCCAAACAGTTTTGGACGTTTCGTTCATTCCAAACATTCCGTATTTTACCTGTGGGTTCTTGGCCACTCTCGGCTCTTTTCGACAGTGAACACCCGCAATTGCTCATTTCACCGAACTTGCAATGGGATAGCGATGCTGAAAGGAAAGGTTGCAGTTGTGACAGGTGCATCCTCTGGCATTGGGGCAGCACTCTCAATTCTCTTGACAAAAGAAGGCGCCAATGTTGTTCTTTGTGCTCGAAGAGGCCTGATGCTAGCGAAGGTAGCCAGACAAATTAGGGATATTGGTGGGATTTGTTTGCCCTTGCCATGCGATGTCTCAAACAAGAAGGAGGCAGAAGCGCTGATACACAAGACCCTCGAGGAGTTTGGTAGAATCGACATTCTTGTTAATAACGCTGGCCGCGGACATTTTTCGAGCGTAGAGGATACGACGGATGAAATGATCAGGAGCATGTTTGCTGTGAATGTTTTTCCACTTTGGTACACTACACGTCCATCCCTTGTCTACATGAAGCAACAAAAGAGTGGACACATCATCAATATCGCTAGCATGGCGGGAAAGCTTGGATATCCTTACAACAGCGCATACGTTGCTGCAAAACATGCCTGCGTTGGATTTACACACGCGCTTAGACAAGAGGTTATTGAGACCGGGATACACGCCACAGTGGTGTGTCCTGCCGGCGTTTCGAGCGATTGGGCGAATGTTACTGAAGGGGGCTCGATGCGCAAGTTCTTCTCAGAGTCTGGTGCTCATATCAAGCGGATCGCTGCGGAGCGAGCGATTACCCTCCCCGCAATTGAAGGTGTCAAGACGCCGGAAGAGATTGCAGGCGCAATCGTCGAGTGCATTTATGATCCCGTTCCGGAAGTGTTCACTCATAAGGGTTCCGCAGAGTTCGTCTTGCTGGCAACGCAGGACAGAGTACGCGCAGAACTCAAGCAACTTCCGATTGCATTGGGAGAGAGAGAAGCATATTGCAGCATCAAGGAGGATACTTAGGTGAGCGAAGGAGTGAGTTCTTCGATACTCCACGATTCCGTGCAAACAGACCTCAAGTGCTAGTTGGCAGAGGCGTGTTGTCCGAACTGCACCAACAGCTTTGTTCTGCTTGTTGGGATGTTCAGCGGTAAAAATCCGTATGGACTGGGTGACCGGAGGAAGTGTCGCGCCATTCGATAGTGCCCCATATGCCAATCCACAAACCTACGGTCACATCATGTTGTCATCCTACGTCTTTGGCGGCGCAGCGGGAAGCTACAAAGCGACGGGGATCCTGCAAGCGAGCGGGAGAGTGGTAGCGTCAAAAGATTTCATCGTACAATAGAATGCTGCGATTCGATGAAGCCCCGGATGGTCCCGGGGCTTCTGATTTCTAAGGAATGGTACGGATGGAAACTGTCTTCAGCCACCAGGGCAACCGTTCCCAATTTTCTTCGACAGGGCTGACTGATGTCGCATGTGGCACAAACCCTTCATAGTAATAAAAAAGGGATCCCATCGTTCCAATGAAACGCCTAGCCGCTGACCGAAGCGTACGTATTATCTTAGCAATAGCATCTTCTTTGTGTTAGCGAAACTTCCAGCTTCGAGACGACAAAAATACACTCCACTTGCTAACCCCGACGCGTCAAACCGTACAGATTTGGAGCCTGCATCTTGTACTTCATCAACAAGAGAGGCAACCTCTTCTCCTAGAATGTTGAACACCTTCAGGACAACTCTCGTTCGTTCCTGGACACTGTATCGGATTGTTGTAGCCGGATTAAACGGGTTCGGAAAACTCTGATGCAGTTCAAATGCACAAGGCAGAACAGACTCTTCCTCTAGCAGCGTTGGTCCATTCCCTCCGAGTACAATATTCGAGTTGATCGTGTAGGTGTTCGGGGGAATCACGATTGTTCCCTGTGCTGCAGTGAAGCCGTTGCGGTCACCGTACACAGTAACTTGGCCGGTCGGGACCGCGTCAATTGAGAAACTTCCAGTCCCGTCGGAGACACCATAACCGACCGTCTGTCCATCCACTGTCCGCACAACAAGGCGGCTTCCCGTGATTGGGATTCCACTTAGTGCTGTCACTCCACCTGTGATGCGAGTAAGACCCGGGCTCACAACCGGTACAACGCCAACGTTGATGTTTGTAAGCAACCCTGATGCGACAATCGAATCGGATTGTTGCCAATGTATGACACCGTATGCATTCTCCTTGAAGAAACTTGCCACGAAGTTGCTGTACGGGACTGCAAGCACGTTGTAAACGCCAGTGTTCAGATTGCTGATCTCGTAGTTACCCAATGTATCTGAGTGGACGAAACGTGTCGTTGCTGGCGGCTGGGTCCCAGGGGGCTTCGGGAACAGGATGACGCGCGAAGGAACTGGTTGCCCTGTAGAATCTCGTACCGTTCCACGCACACTGTTCTGCGTTGAAGGGTACACAGAGAGAGAGAAATCAATGCCGCTTGTGTCATCTCTGACAGTGATGATATCGGCTTTCGGGGGGGCACAGTTGCTGGTTGAGTAGTGAAGGAAGGATGCCTTCGTTGCTGCCGCCGCACTATAGATCCCCCCGACCCGGCACATCGCGTCGTTTGTCACCAAAACCCTCTGCTG
>DPLS01000204.1 GCA_003541875.1 Bacteroidota bacterium
CGTCCGGGCGAGATTCCGGAGGACGAACGCGACTACTATCTCGAACGGCTTTATCCATCATTCGGCAACCTTGTACCCCGTGATGTCGCCAGCCGTCGCGCAAAGGAAATGTGCGACAATGGCTACGGTGTCGGTTCAACCAAACTTGCAGTCTATCTCGACTTTGAGGATGCCATCAAGCGGCTTGGCAGAGAGAAGATCGTGGAGAAGTATGGCAACCTCTTCGACATGTATCATGAGATCACTGCCGAAGATCCTTACAAAACGCCAATGCGAATCTATCCCGCCGTGCACTACACAATGGGCGGCCTGTGGGTTGACTACAATTTGATGAGCACCATCCCGGGTCTGTACGTGATTGGCGAAGCGAACTTCTCAGACCACGGTGCCAACCGCCTTGGTGCAAGCGCGCTGATGCAGGGACTTGCCGACGGGTACTTCGTCCTGCCATACACCATTGGCGACTACCTTGCAGGCACAAAATTCGAATCAGTAACCACAGACGCGCCGGCCTTCAATGACACAGAGAGCGCCGTACGCCAGCAAATCAAGAAACTGATGTCGGTCAACGGCAAACGAACGGTGGATGAGTTCCATCGCGCCCTTGGCAAGATCATGTGGGACAATGTTGGGATGGGGAGAAACAAGGCCGGCTTACAAAAGGCGATCGAGGCTATCCGCCAGCTGCGTGATGAGTTCTGGAAAGATGTGAAGCTCGTGGGCACAGATGACAGTCTGAACAATGAACTTGAACGCGCTGCGCGTCTCGTGGACTTCCTCGAGCTTGGCGAGCTTATGGCACGCGACGCGTTACATCGCGAAGAATCCTGCGGTGGTCATTTCCGCGAAGAGTTTCAGACCGAAGAAGGAGAAGCAAAGCGGAACGATAAGCAGTTTGCCTACGTGGCCGCGTGGGAGTTCTCCGGTACCGGTAACGAGCCGAAGCTCCACAAAGAACCACTGGAATTTGAATACGTAAAACCTTCCCAGAGGAGTTATAAGTAATGAACTTCACGCTTGAAGTGTGGCGTCAGAAAAGTCGCGCCGAAAAGGGGCACTTTGTCACATATACGGTCAATAACATCACGGCCGATGCATCGATCTTGGAAATGCTGGATATCTTGAACCAGGACATCGTGAAGAAGGGGGAGGACCCCATCGCATTTGACCATGACTGTCGGGAAGGGATCTGCGGAAGCTGCGGTCTGGTTGTGAATGGTCGCGCGCACGGACCACACCAGGGAGTAGCAACGTGTGAACTCCGCATGCGCGTGTTCAGAGACGGCGAGCGGATCGTCCTTGAGCCGTGGCGTGCAAAGCCATTCCCTGTCATTAAGGACTTGGTTGTTGACCGTACGGCAATGGATCGCATCATGCAGGCCGGCGGTTTCGTCTCGGTGAAGACTGGCGGCGCCCCGGATGCCAATGCGATCCCCATTCCGAAAGCCGCTGCCGAGGAGGCAATGGATGCTGCCGCATGCATCGGGTGTGGCGCATGCGTGGCTGCATGCAAAAACGCCTCCGCCATGCTCTTCGTTTCTGCAAAGGTATCGCAACTTGCTCTGCTTCCACAAGGACACGCGGAACGCAAGGCACGTGTCGAGGCAATGATTGCACAGATGGATGCCGAAGGGTTCGGCGGATGCTCGAACACCTACGCTTGCGAGGCCGAGTGCCCGAAACAGATTTCCGTGGCGCACATTGCGCGGCTCAACCGCGAATACCTTCGCGCACAGGTGGTATAACCACGGATCGCACAAGCTCCAGTAGCTTGAGCATTCAATGATCACTAATGACGATTGCCAGAATCTCTCGACCAGAGAGATTTGTTGATATCTTGTTGGCAAACGTTGTTACAAACAACCTCTCTCCTTAGCAAACCCACCTTGCACTCAACTCAAATAAATCGTAAGTTGAGTCCGTTATTCAATGGTTTTCTGAGCATCTTCCAATCATGAACCACTCCCGACCTTTCGTTGCTACAATCATCTGCTGCATGATTCTCAGCCCGCTTCATACTGGAAAGGCCCAGAGTGCAAAGGAGAACGCTGACTTCAAGCTCGCCATCAATCTGTACAATGATGGACTCTATGACCTCGCGGCCGAACAACTGAAGCAGTTCATCACCAATTTCCCCACGACGGCCAATGGCATTGAGGCGAAGTTCTATCTCGGTCTCACCCAGATGAAGCTGAAACAGTTCGATGAGGCACGGCTGACATTTCAGACATTTGCTCTCACATATCAGGATAACCCCAAAGCTCCCGAAGCCTGGCTGAACGTCGGTGAATGCTATGCCGCACTGCAAAACCACAAAGAAGCAGCCTTGGCGTTTGAGCGCGTGAAGGTCTTCCACCCCAAGAGCAAACTCGCACCAGAAGCCCTTCTCAAGGCAAGCAAGCACTTCAAGCTCGCAGGACAGGGGGAAGATGCCCAAAGAGTCTTACGTATCGCACTGCAGGAGTATGCGACTTCAAATGCAGCCCTTCCCGCGCGAACCCTTCTCGCCCAAATGTACTTCGAAGAGGGGAACCTCATCCAGGCGGAAAACGAACTCAAGCGCGTCATCGAAGGCGATCCGTCACCCGACGCGAAAGCTCAGGCCTTGCTGATACTCGGCAACATCTATCAAACAACCGGACAAATTGCGCAGGCAGAAGCAAGTTACCAGGTGATCATCACCAAACACAAAACCTCCAATGCTATCCAGGGCGCATACCTGAATCTTGGCAAGCTTCAGGCCGGCTCCGGCAAACCTGCTGACGCAATCGAGAGTTTCAAGAAAGCACTTGCCGAGAAGGATCAAGCCGACTCCTTGTTGAGTTTCCAGGCAAACACAGGGATTGGGGACAGCTATGTTGCCTTGGGCGAAGTGACAAAAGCACTGTCGAGCTACGAGAGAGCCGTTGCCTTCGCCTCCAATCCAACAGAGTCACACACAACGCTCTGGAAGATTGCCACCGTCGCAGCCAAGGGGAACAACTTCACTCGATCCAACGAGGCGTGCAATCGCATATTCAAGTCGGGTGCACCTGAGGCGATCAAAAGAAAAGCTTCCATCCGGCTCGCGCTCAATGCTGAGTCGCATCAAGAGTACGGTCAGGCAGTCCAATACTTCATATCATTCCTCGATCAACATCCTGCTGATGCAGTAGCCGACGATATCGCATTCCGTGTCGCTCACCTGACCGAGAGCGAGCTTCACGATGCGCGAAAAGCGGCCGCATCATATGAACAGTTCATCGCCCGATACCCCGGCTCCCGCCACGTCGATGACGCATATGCCGGCGCAGCGAGAAGCTACGACCAACTCAAAGAGTTCGACCGGGCGGCACAACTCTACCGCGAGTTACTCGAACGGTTCCCTTCAACAGAGCACCGACAGGCAGCCGAAGACCGCATACGCACGATTGAGACATGAGAGGCAAAGGGGAAAGATGCCGGAGTGGAGAAACTCGCGTTACTGCTGGGTGATATGGTAAGCGACAAGGATAAGACCGGTCTTTCATACCGCCTCGGCGAGATCTACTTCAACGAATTGAAGAACTACTCTGCCGCTGTTGCACAGTTCTCCAACGCCATCAACAGCGGCATGAACGACAATCGCTTCATCGGCGCCCTCTACTATCGCGCACGATCGCTCGAATACCTGAGCTGGAAGGACAGCACGTATGTCCCCAAAGCCATCGAAGCATATCGGACATTTCTCAAGTCGTATCCGAACGAAGA
>DPLS01000099.1:0-3697 GCA_003541875.1 Bacteroidota bacterium
AAGGACCCCAGACTCACTGGAGGGCGTGTGAAAACGGATAAGATGCCCCGAATGGGCTTGGTGGCTGGATGAGTCTCACGAACTAGCAGAAGCTTGAAAGCAAAGACACAACGCAATCAGAGAAGAAAAGCTAAGCTGACATTGGTACAACATCTGGGCAGCTCATTCATGATGCTCTTTCTGTCATGACCTCTAGTTAAGGGCCATTGCGGAAGGGCATGATACCACCATGCTTATAATTGCATCGACCGGACAGTCTTCCATCGCCTCCAGGACCAGTTCAATCTCTTCATCAGTGTCAGGCTGCCGCCCAATGAAGTAGGTGTTCGATGGTTTGTCAAACCCAAAGTTCTCGGGCGCAACCCCGGCACAATATGCGCAGCCATCACATTTTTCGGAAACGTAATATCTACCAGGAACATTGTTCGGAAGTTTCACACGTGCTTTTTCCATTGATCATCCCTTCTGTCTGTGCCCTGTTATCGTTTGGCAGAAGCCCGGCTAACAATTTTTCCCAGTTCTGCTTTCTGGACCATGACTGTTTGTCCCGTCAATGAGGAAATAGTCGGATTGGACAAGACCTGATAGCCCCCGGGAGTCCTCTCTATTGTGAACCCCTCGTAGCAAAGTTTCTTCCCAAAGAAATCATCGAACGTTGCTTCTTGAAGATGCGTCCAGCGAACACCTTTTGCCACGGCACCTTTGGTGATTGCTTGCTTGGCCATGGTGTGCTCCTTTCTTGAATGCATGATGCCATGTAACCGTGCGGATCCGGCTTCTGGTGACAAAGCGGCAATCGTCTTCCAGAAGCGAATCAGAATTCGTATTACTATTCAATAAGGACACTTTCCCCTCCAATACCTATGCATTTGCATTGTTTATTATTGGGCAGCAGCATAGGGTGTTGAGACGGTCCCTGTGGCCAAACACCTGCAGAAAAATCGGAGGGTCAATGCAACCAGGAATGGCAAGCTTGTTATGCCAGCGACGCCCAAAAATCCATCAAAGGCGTGCGTTATTAGAGCGAATAGGCTTAAGTGAAAATAGGAAAGACCTGGATGGCGTCGGGCCTTCGCAGTGAGTTACATGCTGGCTAGGAATCTCAACGCAACAACCACCACACTCGTTACGCCGGTAGCATCCATTGCAAAGTGACAAACAGAATCACTTATTTCATCAGCAGCATCCGCTTTGACTCCACTCTCCCCCCCACATCCAACCTGCAGAAGTATGTGCCGCTCGAAGCTGAACTTGCATCCCACACAATATTGTAGCGACCGGGAAGTTTCTGCTCTTGAATCAAGGTCGCTACCTGCCGGCCAAGGACATCGTACACCCTCACCGACACAAATCCAGAGTTCCCAACTTCAAACCAGATGTTGGTCATCGGATTAAACGGGTTGGGATAATTCTGCTCGAGACGGAAAGCGAAGGGCCGACCGTTGCCGGGCTCTCCCACACTCACAACAGGGCCAAGAACTACGGTATCAGACTGAGCACTCTCGTTCCCCGTTGAGTCAACAGCAGTAACATAATAGAACCGTGGCCATGCTGTCCCAAGAGTATCGACCCACAGGGTGTCAGGAGAAGGCTGAATATTCAGGCGAATGAAGTTACTCAACGAATCGATGCTGCGATAGACATTGTAGCCCCGCAAATCCATCTCAAGGTTTCTTCGCCACCTAAGAACCGCTCTTTGCTCATAGGTCGCCGACAGTCCCGTCGGTCTTTGGGGAATTGTTCTCGGCACTTCTGAAAGCTCAGTGATCATGCCTTCTCTGCCGGCAAGATCAACAATCGAAACGCCGACGTAGTACCGGGTTCCGGCGGTCAGTCCACTCAGTCTCGCGGAACGAGTAGTATAGAGGTTGTTTGAGGTGTATGCACCTGGGGAGGTTCCAATGTACACTTTGTAGCGATACCAATCGGGAACCTGCACGCTATCCCAACTTGCATACAGTGAAGTCCCATCGCCGCCATCCCGAACTTGCAGTCCGGGCACAGACGCGGGCATCATGTCTAGAGTCAGCAACATGGCTAGGCCCGACTTGACAATGTTGGCGCAGTACGTCATGTCAAGGTATTGTAGAAGATCGTTGGAAGTATGGTAATACGGACTGAGGTTTCTCTCAATGCAAAAGACCGTCCTGTAATTCTGCAACCAAAACGAATAGCTGTCGCTTTGCGAACGATAAGAAGTTGTTGGGACAGGAATGAGCGGAGTATACATCTGCATCATAGATGCCTGAAGATCCCTGTACGCTTCACTGGATGTGTACCATACGATAGAGACGCTGTTATCAGTCGGCGCTTGAGAACGATTGGCAATCATGTCGTAGTTCTGCATTACCCTGATGTCTCGATTCGCTGTTCTCGCTCTCTGCGCATAGCTATTGCTGCCAACCAATCCGGCCTCTTCAGCAGCGTAACCCATGAAGCGCATGGTGAATGCGGGCTGATAGTTGACGAGTCTCAGAACTCTCGCCATCTCTATTGCGGCTGCAGTACCGGAGGCATTGTCATCCGCACCCGGTGCAAGTCCCGACGAGGGCATATCGTCATGGTGACCCCCGACGATGAGTTCTGCCGTCGGAGTCACAGTCCCTGGGATCGTTGCCACAACGTTAGCCTGCCATGTGCTGTTATATTGAAAACTATCGAGAGCAACATCAGTGATGCCGGTCGAAAGGTATCTTGCTTTCACCCAGCGCGCAACACTGTCACGGGTGGCATTGTTCCAATATCGTGTGCCCAGGTTTCCGAGCCCCTGTATGGTCGCGCGGATGACACTGTCACTTACGTTGGCAATAGCGTCAGTGATGAAGTCGTCGGGCCGGTCGTAGACCCAAGATGGCAGGTGCGTGGCGTGAGTCTCCACCTGTATCTCTTGCCGCTTGATTTCAAAACACGTAAAACCTATCGACCTTAACTGCTCGAATACCTCGGGGCTCGCTTTGATGATGTCAAAGTCCTGTGAAGTGTAGAGCACCCTGCAATTGATTCCACTGTAGGTCCGTGAACGCAGGTTGCCCGGATGAGTTCCTACAACTGCGTACGGTGCAATCCATGGTCGGTCATCAAGGACTGTCGCTGTCAATCCGGCTTTCCTCATCTGTGTTACCGCCTTTTGCTCGGCACCGACCAGGAGAAACTCTGGAAAGCGATGATATGCCCGCAAGCCCGAAACAACGCTTCGGCTCGCCTGAGCGTACTGCTCCGTGGAGATTCTCAATAGCACCTCATCCGTTTGGGACCGGAGACTCATGGGACAGAGCATCACCACTACCAGCAGTGAAGAGCAGACACCCAGGCACTTCCTGATGATCGAACGCTTCAACATATTTGATTCTCCTTCATTCGGTTTCAGGTCTCGGACACTCTCTTCTTCCACGAGTCAAACAAAAATGCGACCGACGGGCTTCATTGTGAAGATGTCAAAGCCCTATTTAAGCAGGATCAACTTTCTCGTCTCAATATTTTCATTGGCGATGAGTTTGTACAGATACACCCCACTTGCCACTTGACCACCAGCCTCATCCTTCCCATCCCACACAACCTTGTGCACACCGGCGAGAACACGTTGGTAGTCGTATGTTCTCACGCTCCGTCCAAGAATATCGTAAATCGTCAGCGAAAAATCCGATTGAACAGGTAGCCTGATGTCGATGGTTGTGGATGGATTGAACGGATTCGGATA
>DPLS01000099.1:3944-6623 GCA_003541875.1 Bacteroidota bacterium
TTGAACGGATTCGGATAGTTCTGAGAAACGGAAAACTCAAGTGGCGTTTCACTGCTCCTCCCAACGCTCACTGTTCCGGCATCCAATCCTCCGGAGAGTAGCATCACCTGACTCAGATCGGAGCCAGCGAGAATCTCGAAGCTGTTGTTTCCGTCAATGTCTCGCACTACTGCTACAGAACGCGCTTGTTCACTTCCTGCGAGTGGATACTGGAACAAGAGTTGGCCGGTGTTGCCCCGCAGGATTAGCACATCGGCATTCTGCGAGGCCACAATCACCTCATCATAACCGTCGTTGTTAAGATCGGGACAGGTCGTAATATCCATTCCACTGTTTGCGGGGTACGACCACAGGATGTTTCCTGTTGCACCGTCGAGACAGAGGGCGTCGCCGACGAGCAAGGATGCCACGATTTCGTCTATCCCGTCATTGTTGATGTCACGTAGCCGCGCAAGCCGTGTCGGGTCTTTGCCGCCGGTGGGACGCTGCCACATCATCGTTCCCGACTCCCCATCCACTCTGAATATCGGTCCCCAGAATGCACCGAGAATCAGATCGGGCGTTTGGCCTGGGACGGGCAGGATTAAAACCTCCTTCCCTCCCCCCATCGCCGAGGTCAATGGATAGTCCCACAGAACTGCACCGTTGGCTCCGTTGTATGCGCTAGCTTTGTACAGTGGTTCGCCAATCGTACCAATCACATCCGGGATTCCGTCGCCTGAGATGTCCGGTATCGCGGTTACGGCGTGCGTGAAGCCAAGAGCCGGCGCCTGCCAGAGGCGATTCCCGTTTGCACCATTGAAGAGGTAGATGCTTCGTCTCCCACCAACGCCACCCGACTGTGTGGCCGCGGATGCTGCAATCACATCCGGTATGCCGTCGTTGTTGAAGTCCGTGCTGACATCCACGCCGGTGATATCACCAAGACTGAAACTGTCGGGGTGATCAGTTCCAAATGTCCAGAGCATTTGTCCGGTCTTTCCGCTGATGGCGTACACATGCTCATTCCCTCCACCAGTACCAATGACGACATCGTTGAAGCCGTCATTATTGAGATCATTCGCAATGGCCAGAGCCTTCTGATATGAATAATCTCCCTCCGATCCGACTGGCCCTGCAGATGAGTTGCTGATATATGTGTTGAAAGCCCACAAGGAGTCGTTCCCTCCAGATGCATTTCCATTCAACGCCATTGTCCAGTAGTTGTCGGTGCACACTATTACATCGGGCTTTCCATCTCCCGATATGTCTCCAATGACTCGAACTGCGCGAACTCGACGCGTCGTATTCGAGACAGGATGGAGAGGAACAGTGTGCATCCAAAATGGTGTTCCGAGCACGAGTGGAGTGTTGTCACCCTGGCCTGATAGTGCAACAGGAGCAACAGGCAAGTTGATCGCATTGCTGTACAGTCGCATCGAATCGGCATAGGCAACAGGCGCATTCGGAGAGAACCAAACCCGCACCCTGCGAGATGAAGCCAAAGGTACCGTCACGGGAAATGCGCCGGCATCAACAGAGAACTCCCCTACTGTGAATCTCGCAGAATCAACAGTAAGCGTCTGCGAACCCTGGTTCTGGATTGTCATGATCCAGAGATTAGAACTCCCCGTCCGCCTCGTCCCATAGTCATAAGAGCTCGGGACACTAATGGATTGTGCAGATCCCTGGTACGCGAATCCGAACAACAAGAACATTGCGAACAACTTCATCAAGTATGTCATACTGATTCTTCCTTCATTTTAGCATGAGCATCCGACGAACGGCAGTCTTCTCGCCCACACGAACGTGATAGAAGTAAACCCCGCTTGCCACCGACATGCCGCGTTGATTGGTGCCATCCCACACGATTTTGTGAACACCTGCCGAAGCCTTTTCATAATCGAACGAGCGAACTTCCCGACCGAGCACGTCGAAGACCTTTACTGTGAGGTTACCTTGCACGGGAAGGTCTATCTCTATGGTTGTCGTCGGATTGAAAGGATTGGGATAGTTCTGGCTGACGGAGAATTCCGTCGGTATGCTGGCTGGCTCTGGTTCGACTCCGACAGTGTTTTGCCCTCCAGAGAAGCATATCACTCGACCCTCTCTGTTTCCTCCCACGAATTCCGTGCTGGCATTGCCATCGATGCTCGAAAGCCTCGCAACCCGGTCACCTCGTTGTGAGATCGATGTTCCAAACACGTATTCAGAAAGCATTGTCCCGTTCGCCCCATTGAGAACGATTATTTTGCCAGGTTGTTGGGTCGCTACTGCAATATCGCGAATATTGTCTCCATTCACGTCCGACAGGTAATCAATGCCGCGGACATAGGAACTGTTGAGCGGCACTGACCACAGTACGTTTCCGAGATACGAATCAAGGCGGTAGAATACTTGAGGACCGGACAGCGCAAAATCAACATACCCATTGTTGTTCAGATCATTAAGGAGGACAATCTTTCCACCGTTGCTAGCGCCAAGCGAAGCTGTCCAGACAGGTATCCCAGCATCCTCCGTTATTGCAAAGAGTCCGCCGTTGAAACCGTAGAGCCCGAGAATCTCAGGAGTTCCATCTCCATTGACATCAGGGATCTCTCGGAGGCTCCAGGGTGCATTCAGCGATCCGGCGAGAGTGTAACTCCACGAAAGCTGCCCCAACGTGTCGAAGCCAACCACGGCCTGTGGGCCACCATTGTT
>DPLS01000099.1:6995-15325 GCA_003541875.1 Bacteroidota bacterium
GCTGCGTGCCGGCCGGTGAAGTTAGCCTCCCCACTGGCTGCGACGAGGACATCCTTGACACCGTCACCGTTATAGTCCTTGTCAACGCGGATCCCCGTGATGTCACCAAGGGAGTAGTTGACCGAATCGCCGTAAGCCCAAATAAGCTGTCCCGTTCGTCCCGAAACTGTGTAGACGAACTCATTCCCCCCAGCGCATCCAAACACGACGTCCGGAACTCCGTCACCGTCAACATCGTTTCGAATCTGAAGTGCGTCTTCCCAATCGACCGAGCCAGTATTATTGTTGTTGGTTCCGGTATTGAACGTCCAGAGAATATCTCCAGTCACAGACGAATTACCGTTGAAACAGGACACAAGATAGTTGCCAGACGCGACAATCACATCATGAAAGCCATCGCTATTTACGTCGCCGATCTCTTTAATCGATTTTGTCTGGTAGTCATCAGAACTCGTGAAGGGGTTATCCGGCACGGCTCCCTCCCACATAACACCACCGAGTGGTACTGACGCTGCATTGCCACTTCCGTGCAAGACGATTCCGATGATGGTCCCGTTGGATGCATTGCTTGTGATCTTCAACGTATCGGTGCAGGAGGTCGCGGCCGTGGGCCTGAACCATACACGGAAGAATCGATTTTGAAGTGAATCGACTGTCAACGGGAACGATGTCGAATCAACTCGGAAGTATGGAGTCGCAAGTACGATCGAAGAGATGATCAACGGAGGTCCGCCTTGATTCTGGACTGACAAGAGCCAGGAACTTGAACTCCCAACACGCCTACTGCCGAAATCATAAGACGAAGGACTAACAAGGAATGGTGCAGGATACATTCCAAAGCCACTTGCGCGCAACGTCTTGATCGGCTCATCAGGGTCATCCGAATAAATAGGCAGCATCCAACTGTATTGTCCAAACAGCGGCGGCTGAAAATCTACATACAGCTTTACCGACCCATTCGGTTGGATCGTAAACGGAAGCGGCGATGGCAAACTTCGAGACCATGTAGGCAGCGCATTTGGTCCGACACTGTCGATTCTCAACGTTGCAGTGCCAACGTTTTGAATGAACACGCTATCCCGGTACACTCCTCCCAACCTTCTGTATCCCACGGCAACGGAATCTCGTGAAAAACGAATATCCGGCGTTCCAGCCCCCCCTAAATCATATTTGTAGAGCGACCGCCCTGAACTCGCCCCCACAGGCTCCGCAATCATCCACAGGAAATGCCCATCCCACGCAAGACCTCGCGGACTCATGTTCGATGTCGGTCCCTCAGGAAGATACCAGGATTTCACAGTATCACGAGTGACCATATTCACCTGGAAGATCTTCTCAGCATCACCGTCATTGTTGTCCATGACATAGTAGACGTACTGACCATCCCAAGCAATCCCCTGAGGTTGCAGCCCATACGTCGGAATCGAATCGACAATGGCTTTCGTCGAGACATTGTACTTATAGAGCTTGGCGAGATTGTTTGGATAGTAGTTCGACACCCAAAGACCTGTGCCATCCCAACATGCACCACCTAAGTACCATGAGGTGGGTGGGAAGATGGAATCCACAATCGCTCCAGCAGTAGTAATTTTGTAGATCCTAAGCGAGCTTGCGCTCCCACGCACGTACCAAAAGTGAGTTCCATCCCAGGCAAGTCCCTGGCTCGTCGAGAGTCCTGTTGGGATGCTATCCGTTAGCACGGGCGATAGATTGGCCTTGTAGATGAACCCCCGGTTATATACGGTTGAACTCGTGTAGCTATTGAGAAACAGATGTGCAGAATCGGCAGCCAGGCCGTATGCTTGATCCCAATATGTTGTGCTCGGCAATCGTGTCACTTGAACGATGCTCTGGGAGGATGTAAGTGACGTAAAGAAAAATACCAACGCCACTGTCCACACGGACAGATTTTGGAGGCGGATCATACTACCCTCATATAAAAGTATTTCAGATGAAAGAACGTCGCACCCGCTTCTACAGGGAAGGATGGCGTGGACGAGAGAACGGATCAGAGGCGGATGTTACTGCATGCTTTGCTTCTTTAAGGTAAGAAAAAACCTTTTGAAATCAACGTGGGCTGTGAAATGCGGAGCTATCTGAGAAGTATTAGTTTCCTCACAATGACAACACCCTGGGCTCTTAAACAATAGACGTATACACCGGCGGCAAGATTCTTTGGCGTCCACGCAGGCGAGTGGTAGCCTGCAGGAAACTCGCCACGAATGAGCGTTTCAACCTCGCGCCCTAGTAAGTCATAAATGACGAGTGATACACGACCAGCATTGGGAAGGTTGAAGCCAATGACGGTCGATGGATTGAATGGGTTGGGATAGTTCTGCAAGAGCGTTACTTCCGCTGGTGTCAGGCGTTCAGCAACGTCAGTGGTGACTTCGACCTGAACCGGTTCCGTATAATGTTGTGTGCCATCCAGATCGAGCTGCTTCAATCGGTAGTACCAGACTCCAGAAGTCACTGTTGAATCTATGGAGCTATAGTGCCGCGGCTCGTTCGTGGTCCCGTGTCCGGGAATAAAGCTGTGAGGTAACGTTGTGAATACGGAAGTACTTCCTCCTCTCCGTTGGACCTCAAATCCATAATTGTTTGTCTCACTAAGAGTCGTCCACTGGAGAACCACGTGCTGCGAACCAGGAGGAACAAGAGCTGTAAATGAAGAAAGTTGGATCGGCAGCGATCCGTTTTCTTCCGCTCCAAGCGAAGCAGACGGCTCATTCGCAACATACTTCCGGACACGGACCCAATCCACTAGGATACTGTGCGTGGCGAAGTCATCATTGTTTATCATGGCGCGAAGGTTGGATGTCGGGATGTTCGACCCTGTTGAATGAGTAGCCTTCAACGTGATATCCTGGTAGAACTTGACGCTCGTAGTGCCAAGACGCTCGAATGCGTACGTATGATATGAAGTTGGCGTAGTGGCAGAGAAACTCGTCCTGTTGCCATTGTTCCAGCCATTGACTGAGTTTTCTGCGTAGAAGGCACTCTGGTCGGTCCACATCCAGATGAAATCATCAGTATAGCCACCACCGGAGGCATTGTTAGTAGCGATCCAGAATTCATAGTACGGTTCAGAGCCGTCACCACCCAACTCTATGTTTGCCTCCCACCTCGTGTCGTAGGTGAACGCGCTTCCCAAAACAGACGTCATACTCCCGCCTGCCGTAAGCGTTGCAACGCCGCCTGCAACTGACGGAGTCCCTGTGATCGTTGTCCACTTGGCTCCGTCGATAGATGAGCCGGGAAAGTCGTCATGAAATAAATAGACGTTCATTCCATTGGCAGGAGGACTCGCCGCGCTTCCATAGCCATAGTACATGTAGTAGTTCGCGTCGGAGCCGCTCGCACTTATGCTTGCTTGAGTCTTGAACCAGAACTTGGTGGACGCACCGTTCCAACTTGATGCCTGGTCGAGAATTCTATCAAGCTCAGTGTTGGTCGAACCGTTCCAATACACAATGCGAATGTCATCGCCATCTGCTTGGGACTTGCCGGCTATCACCGCCGTCGCATGGTCGGTCGTCACCGAGACGGAGTATGCAGTCGGAATGGTAGTCGCACCTGCCGTTACAGCTATCTGTTTCCTGTATGTGTAGCTGCCGTTCCACCACGTTTGAGCGCTGCCAACGGACTGGAGAGACAGAAGAATCACGGAAACAAGAGCGAAGTTGCGCTTGCTCCATCCTTTACGAATTCTAAACCAGCAACGCATCTTGTTCTTCGACATGTTCAAGAGCCTCCAACTGCGTAAACAAGTCTATCCCCACAAGCCCTCTGCCCCACTAATCTGACGCCAAACTCATGCCAGAGCGACAGTCGCCTGTAACGCTGATTCCCCTGAGATTCTAAGGAACGCAGCTTGGCGACGAGTGCTCATAGTGTACAGATGGATGATATCGGCCATATCCCTTGCTACGGTGCACCCAAAGCAGTTGCAGGCGTCGGTGGGCGGCTGGTGTATGCAAAGAAAAACGCATTCTTGAAGAGGAGACAAGGCAGCATTTCATGGAAAGCCAAAACCATTTTGGCACCTTGAGACTGGCATTTGCTTGTGGGAATCAAGATATTGATTGCAGTGGTTTGCCCAGAGTCGATCTTCAATCTCTTTCACCATCCAGCAGTTACTGGCCCCTCAAGATGTTTCAGAATTCACTCAACCAACTCAATTGGAGACTAACCCATGAGTGTACCCATGCGAAATACAGTCTCGCCACTTCCATTTTTCCCATTGGAGAAAGTATTGCTCCCGATGCTCGTAGTGACAATGCTTAGTGGCGTGACACAAACTGCAATCTCCCAGCCTGCATTGAAATTCGAACAGTACAAGCTGGACAACGGAATGACTATCATTCTGTATGAGGATCATTCGGCACCTCTTGCCGCTGCCATGGTCATGTACCATGTCGGTTCTAAGAACGAGAAGGTGAAGCGAACAGGCTTTGCCCATTTGTTTGAGCACATGATGTTCCAGGGATCGCAACACGTCGCTGATGAAGCACACTTCAAGCTCCTGCAGGAGGTCGGCGCAAACGTGAATGGCTCGACAACTGAAGACCGCACGAACTACTTCGAGGTAGTGCCAAGCAACCACTTGGAACTGGCGCTGTATCTTGAGTCTGACAGAATGGGATTCCTCCTCCCTGCGATGACACAGGAGAAGCTTGACAATCAGCGTGATGTCGTGAAGAACGAACGCCGGCAGCGAGTGGACAATGTCCCATATGGCACTGCCGGCGAGAGGATTGCTGCGGCATTGTACCCTGCCGGTCATCCCTATAGCTGGCCTGTGATCGGATTTATGGAAGACCTGAGCGCTGCTAAACTCGAAGATGTGATGGAGTTCTTCAGAGTGTACTACGCTCCAAGCAATGCAAACCTCGTGATCGGGGGAGATTTTGACCCCAAGCAGGTAAAAGCATGGGTTGAGAAGTACTTTGGCCCATTCCCAAAGGGAACTTCCATTGAGCGGCCCCCCAAAAAAAACGTAGCGCTGAAGGAAGAGAAGCGGATGGTCCTAGAGGACAAGGTTCAACTCCCTCGCCTCTATCTCACCTGGCCCAGCGCATCCATCAACACCCGCGAAGATGCAGTTCGGGACGTTCTTGCCGACATACTAAGTTCGGGAAAGAACTCCCGCCTCTACAAAGTCCTGGTCTACGAAAAGCAGATTGCCCAATCCGTCAATGCTTCGCAGAGCGGCTCCGAGATCGCCGGTGAGTTTTCGATAACAGTCACAGCAAAGCCCGGGAAGACGCTCACGGAGATGCAAACGGTGGTCGATGAGGAAATCGCCAGACTTCTCAAAGAAGGAGTAACGCAACGGGAGATTCAAAAGTCGATTAACAACAAAGAGGCTCAGCTGATCAACAGCCGACAGACAGTGCTTGGAGTTGTGAATCTGCTCGCGACGTACCAGACGCTTACGGGTGATGCCAATAACATCAACCGGGAATTTGATCGATACAAAGACGTTACTCCCGAGGAGGTGCTCGCCGAAGCGAAGAAGGTGCTTACACAGAATAAGGTTGTGCTAAGCGTAGTCCCTGAAGGCAAGCCCGAACTCGCTGCAGAACCAAAGTCTCTTCCGAAAAAGGAGAACGTCGAATGAAACCCTCTACAATGACAATCGCCGTGATGATCATGACAGCATCCATGAGCTTCGTCGCCAGCGGACAGGAGAATTTGGACCGCAGCAAACCACCCCAGCCTTTGAAAACACCAAACGTGCAGCTCCCGCAAATCCAGAAAGCAAAGCTTGCCAACGGACTGAGCGTTTGGCTGGTTGAACAACACGAGTTGCCGATCGTGGCGTTCAATCTGGTGATTCAGGCAGGATCGGACCACGATCCCATCAGCAGCCCGGGCATCGCCTCGATGACTGCCGATGTTCTCGATGAAGGCACCACCAGCCGGAACGCCTTGAAGATCGCCGACGAACTGGAATTCATCGGCGCGAACCTCGGCGTACGGTCGGATGCCGACGGTTCATATCTCACACTTAATACCATCACGAAACGGCTTGATGATGCCCTTGCCGTCTATGCCGACGTGCTCGTCAACCCGGTGTTCCCCCAGACGGAATTCGAGAGATTGAGGAAGCAACGCCAGGCCTCATTGCTTCAACAGAAAGACAGGGCACCGGCAATCGCTTCGATCGCATTCAACCATATTGTGTACGGGTCCAATCATCCCTATGGTAACGATGCTTCAGGAACGGAGAAATCTCTGAACGAAATGACCCGCGATGATCTCGTCCAGTTCTACTACTCATACTACCGTCCCAACAACGCCACGTTGATCATCGTTGGTGATGTTACGCTTGCGGGCATCACAAAGCAACTTGAGCCATTGCTTGGCAATTGGAAGTCGGCCGTGGTGCCAACAATTGATCTGCCCCCGGCACCAACGGTAGACAAGCGGAGGCTGTATTTGATCGACAAGCCCGGCGCTGCTCAATCGGAAATTCGGATCGGGTATCCGGCTGCGGCGAGGAGCACGCCCGACTTCTTTGCCCTCAGCTTGATGAACAGAGCGTTGGGGGGACAGTTTTCAAGCCGTCTGAATCTCAACCTCAGAGAGAAGCACGGATTCACCTACGGCGCAAGATCGGCTTTCACCTTCAGCAAACATCCGGGGCCGTTTGTGGCAAGCGCCGGAGTTACAACAGCCAAAACAGACAGCTCACTACAGGAATTCGCATTCGAGATCGACAGGATGCACAACGAGGGAATGACCGCCGATGAACTCTCATTCGTGAAGAAGGGCTTCGCAGGCAACTTTGCATTGAACTTCGAGACACCCGGACAGATTGCGGGAGCAATGCAGAACATCGTGCTTCATAACCTTCCTGAGAACTATTACGAGACTTACCTGCAGAACATTGACAGAGTCAGTCTGGATGACGTGGCGAAAGCAGCAAAGAAATACCTCGACTCTTCCAGGATGGCGTTCGTTGTCGTGGGTGATGTGAAGGTGATTCGCGAGGGCTCGGAGAAGCTGGGATTAGGAGAGACCGTGCTGTGCGATGCAGAAGGAAATGGAATTACAGAGTAGGAACTGAGGAAAGGAATGATGGATAGGTGGTTCCCCGCATCTCTGAGAACCGAACATCAGTCGAAATTCAGGCCATCGGGAGAAAATTAGCAGCAAGAAGATAATCGATCCGAACGACCGAATGGCACGGTGCGGAGAGCACAGGAGGAAAAAGCGAAGCCGATCAATTCAGAACTGAAAGTGAAGTGCTATCGGTCCACACGGTCATCACCATCCGCAGCGGACGTTTTTGGTCGCGGCCGGCTTCGATTCCGACTCCGATAATTTGCAGACGAGAGACGCTCTCACTTTTCTTCAAGAAGAAATCACCATGTGCATTGGAAGAAGGACATCCCAAGCGGCCCATCGCGTCCGGTAGTCGACTCAGCGAAAAGAATGAGACGCTACCTCCACCCTGCTCAGGCGTGAGCGCAACATACTCCTGGACCTGCTTCGCCACGAATCTCAGATCCTGTTCAACCATGCTCCGATTGTCTGACAGCGTATGCCCTGTGACGGAAATGAATCCTATTGAAACTGCAACACCGATAATGCAGACAGCGAGGATGACGAACAGTATCTGCTGTTGTCCCACGGTAGCTCCCTACTAAACTAAGTATTGTATTGAACGCTTTGAGTACTTGGGGATGGAAGGTAGTTGACTCGACTACAATATGTTGTTCAGGAGATTCAAAGTCAACAGTAGCAGGGTCCGGGATGATGGATACCACGCGAATGCCCAATCATGAAGAACGGGTAAAATGAATCGTTGGGCTAAACGGGCAAGAAACAACGAGTCACAAGAGCTACAGCTTGGGACTTTCCAACACTGGCCGTAGTTCGCCGACAAACCAGACGGGCAATGCTGAGAATCTGTTGGATATGTTAAGAGATCTTGGGAGGCGAAGTCGAAAACTGCTCGAGCATGTGCTGGATCTTTGCCACATCAAGAACTTCAACACCATCAATGAGCACCTCCAGCGATCCGTCGTCTTTGTGAGACATCTTGACTTCTGAATCAGGGAGCTTGTTCCGGAGGTCTTCTACTATTCTGTTTACGAGTTCTTTCCGAAGATCTACCATCTGGCTTTCTTGTAGTGATGCGTCAAGGGAAGCCACTTCAAGACTGGCACATCTCCACCAATGTACCGCGAAGCAGCCTCCCGACTTTGTCTCAATCCCACGTCCGTCGGGCAATTCCTTGGAGTCGCTCGACAGAGCGTCTTATTACTTCAACATCATCAACTTCTTGACTTCACCGAACGACTTGCCGTTGACTCCCT
>DPLS01000021.1 GCA_003541875.1 Bacteroidota bacterium
TCCGCAAATTTGAGTAGGAAACACCGGCTTCCTCAGACGGTCTTGACAATGCCTTAGCAACTTCCTATCTTTCGATGGGTTTTTTCTCTATTCCGTTCTTTCTGTAGCCGATCCCCCTTTCCCCTCGCCCTAACGAACTGTCTCACATTAATGAGGCTTTCATGAAGACAAATTTCTGCATCACTGTCGCCGCCCTCCTGGCTTTTTCAATCTCATGCAACGACAGCGGCACCCCCCCCGACCCTTCAACTTTGCAGCAAACCGATCTGGGGAGTATGCTCCTCAAGTTCGACAGTGCGCCCGAGGAAATCACTACTGTCATTGCAACTCTGTCAAGAGCGGGCTATTCGACTCGGACTCTTCAGATGTCTGTCACTGATTCGGGTGCCTTCGGGTCGTTCGAGGCCGTCCCGGTTGGCAGTTGGCATCTCAGTGTGGATGCGCGTGACTCTGGAGCGGTTGTTCGGTTTTCCGGTGAGACCGATGTGAACGTACTTCCCGGATCAACTTCCAACGTCTCACTCCAGCTCCAACCAACATCCGGTCGAATCGTCATAGTTGTTACATGGGGAGGAACAGCCCAAGACCCGACCCTGTTGCTCTATTATCCATTCAACGGCAATGCTAACGATGAAAGCGGGCATGGCCATCACGGCATTATCAGTGGTGCAACTCTGGCGCCAGACCGAGCGGGAACTCCAAACCGTGCTTATACCTTTGATGGTTGGAACAACCATATCGAGATGCCCAGTCTGATTCCGGACACGATCGCCTCGTTCACCATGTCGGCATGGGTATACACGACCGATGCAAGCCGCAGGAGAATAGCCGTGTATAGCGGGGCGAACAGAGGAGAAGCACATCTTGAAATCAACTATTCAAACTTTTCTTTCGCGGTGAACATGTATAATGTCGGCTGGTTCCAAACATTTTCGCCGGCCACGCTGGGGCAATTTGTTCATCTCGCAGGCGTTTATCGGCGGGGGAACTCTGCGCAACTTTGGGTGAATGGAATTCTTAGGGCAGAGATCCCTGTCCCCATGGGTACGTTGAATCACGGACGCAGCACTCATACATCCTCGGTTGGATCATATGCACCCCAATGGCTCGATTGGGGACGGCAGAACGGCGTCCATTCCTGGCAAGGGACAATTGATCAGGTCCGTATCTATTCCCGGGCTCTTAACCAGACAGAAATACAGTCGCTATATAATTCCGGACAGTAGTATCCTCTCATATATGTACTGAACGTGAAGCCATCCCTGTGGATGGCTTCTTTATTCTTAGCTGAATTCTCCGTACTTTGGCTCAATCATTTTCATGAGTTGCCAACCCTGTTTTCATGAAGAAACGTGTTGCTCTTGTCCGGGGACCAAACCTCAACAGCTGGGAGATGCAGAATTTTGTTCCTCTCAAGGAGTCGTTCGATATCACTGCAATCTCAAGCTATCTTCCCGAGTACAGCCTTAACAACGAGGAGCTTCCCGTGCGAAAGCTGTTCTCATGGGGACAATTGGCGAGAGCCCGGGTGCTTCGTCGTTTACTCCGCTCGTGGCTTGGTGACTTTCACGATTTGCAGGGATTAGGAAGGGCGCTTGAAGGGTTCGACCTTGTACACGCCGCTGAAACGCAGTACTATTTTTCTTATCAGGCCGCAAGAGTTAAAAGGTCGCTTGGATTTAAGTTCGTGCTGAGTGTCTGGGAAAACATCCCATTCCTTCTCAACAACGCTGCTGCGCGACACAACAGGGAGGTGGTGTTTCGTGAGGCCGATCTCATTCTGGCAGTATCGCAACGCACCAAAGAAACACTGATGCTTGAAGGGGCGAATCCGGGAAAAATCCGGGTCCAGCCACCCGGAATTGACACAGATAACTTCCGTCCGATGAGTCGGGATGTTGGCCTCTTGTCCAGGCTTGGTTGTTCGGAAGAAGACTTTGTTATCTTGATGATTGCAAGGCTGGTGAAGCAAAAGGGACTCTATGACCTCGTATTTGCAGTCAGGCGCTTGATAGAACGGCTACGAAACAAGAGAACGGTCAAGCTTCTCATCGGTGGCACAGGACCTGAAGAGAAGCATATAAGAAAGATGATTTCACAACTTGGATTGCAGAACAATGTTCGCATGATCGGCTCACACTCCTACCAATCTATGACCGCAATCCATAACCTTGCAGATGTGTTTGTTCTGCCCAGCCAGCCGACACCTGTCTGGCAAGAGCAGTTCGGTTATGTGTTGCTGGAAAGCATGGCATGCGGCAAACCGGTCATCTCAACGTTAAGCGGTTCAATACCGGAAGTAGTCGGAGATGCTGGATTGCTTGTGCCACCAAGCGATTTCAGCTCGCTTGCCAACTCCCTGGAAGAGATATTCAACGCGAATGAACTTCGGACGGAGCTTGGTCGACGTGGCCGGGCGCGTGCATGCGAGATGTTTGACCTTCGCAAGATTGCGGGACAGTTCCAGACTCATTATGAATCACTAATAGGATTGTAGAAGTGTCCGCTTCGACAAGCGCACAGATTGATTCTTCGGTGTGCCTGGTCTGCAAAGATCAAAGCATGAAACACGCTATCAAAACGGTGGATAGAAATCGGCGCATTGATAACCTGGTTTTTGAGATCTTGAGGTGCCCAAGATGTGGGATGGGCTGTACAATGCC
>DPLS01000193.1 GCA_003541875.1 Bacteroidota bacterium
CGCGTACGCTGTTCCCTGTTGAGGCGTGAGGCGCAAGGGAGAAGTCAATGCCGCTTGTGTCATCCCTGACAGTGATGATATCGGCTTGCGTGGGATCAGAGTTGTTGTTGAAGTACTCAGGAAGGTATCCGTTCGTTGCGGCCGCTGCAATATAGCTCGACCCGACTGGAACGTGTGCATAGTACTCACCAAAACCATTCGTCTGATCGTACCACACTACACCGCGCGCATATCCGAGCCCGGGAATAATACGTGCTTCAGCTCCCAGACCGGGTGGCAGGCCAGTAGTTGCCGCAAGGAAGTTCATCTCCTGCATTGTTCTCATGAACACGACAGAAGCGCCCGCGAGAGGAGCGCCCGTAGAGCTGCGAACGACCCCGTGGACGTACGCGAGTATGGTCGGGCTTGTCCTTGCTAAGCCAAAGTTTGCCATGACACTGAGACCTTCGTTCACACGAACCGGAGTGGCGCTTGAAGGTGTCGGTGCATCGTCGTACCACTCTGCTCCGTAGGGCGAGTTCATGGGTGGCTCGGCTTTGACAAAGTACGTGCCCGTGTCCACTTCAACTTGATACTGACCGGACGGGTTCGTTTCGGTGGGAGCCGACCAATATGGTTCAAGACTAAGTCTGAAGACGCGTATCCTCACGTTTGCAATTGGCTGAGTACCGACGTCGGCAGTGATTGTCCCGTTTATATAACCGTGTGGCCGCGACGTACTGACTGTCACTTGGGCAATATTGCTGCGGGGACTCTCAGCGTGGGTCGAGTCATTCGCCGAAGTGACGTAGTAATAATATGTATGTGCTAACAGCACTTCGTGGTCGCGATAGCTTGGCGAGTGTGACCAGCCCTCTAGTTCGAAGTGAGAAGAGTCTGCATGCGAGCGGTAAATCTTGAAAGACCACGGCCCGACTGGAACCTGCCACGTAAGAGAGACCTCCGGATGATTTCCTGGCAGGCTCTGGCCCACCAAATTTGTGGGGGTGGGAGGATTCTGTGCATACACTCCAGCTAATCCACAGAGCAAAACGTATGTAAGACCAAGAAATCTCTTCATACTCTTTTTTGTGACGATGTCAGAACCTGCGCGCGTGGAGATGTTCTGCTAGTTCTGGAAATTGTGGGATCATTACCTGATAATCCACCAAAATATATCTCATTCGAGTTGTAGATACAATACCATATTTGTGGTAATCCACGCTCTAGCACCTTAAAAACTCTGCCGAATTCAGCTTCTTTTACGATGTTGATTTTCTACTGCTTACTCTGTAGCTTTGCGTTGTAAGTCTTCCAGCCTGCGCAATCCTCGCGCACTTCTGTTCTTTTCATCAAGCTCCGCTTCCTGGAAGTATCTAATATTCTTCCAGGTGTTCTTCAATGGTTTCGAGATGGATGCGTCTTCACTTGCAGGGTGGGAGAAACCGAACAACATCATCACAAAGGAGGTAGCCATGATACTCAAGCGATTGGTCGAGTTCCTTGACGGTAACAAGATCAAGTATGTGGTTGTCCACCATTCACAGGCATTCACCGCTCGGGAAGTTGCGGTATCGGCGCACATCCCGGGCAAAGAGATTGCCAAGACAGTGGTCGTGAAGGTCGATGGCAAACCTGCGATGGCCGTACTTCCCGCCTCTCAGATGATTGACTTGCGGATGCTAAAGGAGGCACTGAACGCCGGAAAGATTGAGCTAGCCGGAGAGGGAGAACTCAACACACTTTTCCCCGAGTGTGAGGTCGGAGCAATGCCGCCGTTTGGGAATCTGTTTGGGATGGACGTACTCGTTGCAGACACACTTGCTCTGGATGAAGAGATTGCGTTCAACGCGGGTTCACATCGAGAACTGGTGAAGATGTTCTACAAGGATTTCGAGCGTCTGATCACTCCTAAACTGCTGAAGTTCTCGGTCGACAGAAGAGTTCGGGCTGACCTTTACGAAGGTGGAACAAGCTGACCCGTTCTGTCGGCATGCTCAAACTGTAGTTCAAATGGTAAGGTGCGAGTGCTGCGGCCGGTTGTGTTGTTTCTGTATCCGATCCAATCTCGGTACGATACGCCTACGTCGCTTTCCTGAGCGTAAGCACGGTGATCTCTGGAGGAATACCGAGCCGCAGAGGAGGACCCCAGTACCCCGTCCCCCGGCTTACATAGATCCAAGCGCTCTCGTGTCTATGCAATCCCTTGATGTAGGGCTGGTTTAGTGTGGCAAGATGGTTCCAAGGGAAAAACTGTCCGCCGTGTGTGTGGCCTGAGATCTGAAGATCAACTCCAGCCTTCACTGCGTGTATGATGCTCCGCGGTTGATGTGCAAGAAGAATCCGCACAAGTCCGTCGGGTGAATCTCTCAGTGCTGCAGGGGGATCCGAGCGATGGCTTTGAAAAAAGTCCCCCCCGGAGTAATCCGTAACTCCTGCGAGAACTATCCTGCCTTTGTCGCGTTGGATAACGCGGTGCTCGTTCAGCAAGACATCAAACCCCAACCGTCCAGCTTCCTTGACCCACGGTTCAACGCCGGAATAGTAATCGTGGTTGCCAGTGACAAAGAACTTCCCGTGTGGCGCTGCAAGATTTTGCAACGGAGCGACGTCATCCTGCAACCACGCGACCGATCCATCAACAAGATCCCCCGTGAACGCGATGAGGTCGGCATTCAGTGCTGCCACCTGTTCAACAATTCCTTCGACGAACTCTCTCTTGATCGTTGGTCCAACATGCAGGTCGGTGAACTGAACAATGCGGAAGCCATTGAATGTTTCTGGCAGGCGTGATATCGGCACATCAACGCGCTCGATTGTGGCCCGGCGACGCGCTTCGTAAAAGCCATACCCGCTTGCTGCGACTGCCATACCGATGATAGCAAGGTTGGTTGAGTGTACGAGGAATCGACGACGATCAATGTCTGCAGTCGAATCCTTTCTCACCTTCCCATTGTTTTGTGCAGCATGAGCAAGGAGTCGGTCCCATCCATTTCGGAGGAACAGAACCAAATCGCGCACGCCCACAAACGTGAGTGTCAGTGAGAAGAATCCTAACACGACGTAGCCAGCCCAGGAGAGCAAGTCGACCCACGAGGATTGCACTCTATTGAGGAATAAGAAGAATGGGATCTGCGGGATCAAAAAGAAAATCCACACCGCCATCCATGCATATCGTCTGGGTTTGCGTCGAAGATTGGCGGACTTGATTATTCGCCTCCCGACATACCAATGCGCGATGGCGATCAGTGAAACCCAGAATGCAAAGAACAGGATCAAGGACATATCGTGCGCGTTGAATTATTCCTATGATTCTTCGTGTCACTGTTTGAGGTGACGAGGAGTTTCAGTCCTTCCCAATAGCCGTAATGATATGAAGAAGATCCTTCTCTACATCCAAAAGGAATATCCGCATGTGCCTCAGCGGGTGCCACCAAGTACTCTTGCCGGTAGCATGACGAGGGCTTTGAGGAAAGCAAAGAGGCCATCGAACGCTATGCCGATGAGACGGAACGGCAGCGTGAGCAGCCAGACGAATGGATAGAGAATGAGGGCCAGCAGCGCTAGCGGCCACGAAACCCAGAGCAGAATCAGCCACAGAACGAACTTGATCACGGTTTAACCTCCTTCTCCCTACAGCTTACGTTTTGCAGAGGACAAGGTTTCACCTTTACGGCTGCAAACGAGTCGTTGTCCAGGATCCACTGGGTTGACGCGTGTAGAGGATGCGGTCATTGAGCCGTGCAAACCTCGATTGCCAGAATTCTATCCTATCAGCATGAACGCGGTATCCCCCCCAATGAGACGGTCTCGGGATGGACTTGCCCTCATACTGCTGTTTGAGTTTCTCGAAATGTCGATCGAGTTCCCCGCGGGACGCGATTGTCTCGCTCTGTGCTGAAGTCAACGAACTGAGTTGGCTGTCCCGCGGCCGCGTTGCGAAGTATGCGTCAGACTCATCGGCAGATAGTTGTGAGACGGTTCCCTCTACTCGCACCTGTCTGTTGAACTCCGGCCAGTAGGAAACGAGTGCAGCGCGCGGGTTTGCAGAAAGCTCCCCCCCTTTTCGGCTTTTGTAGTTTGTGAAGAACACCAAACCACGATCATCCACCAGCTTCAGTAACACCACTCGCGCTGATGGCCGGCCAGCCTTCGTTGCAGTTGCGACAGTCATTGCGTCCGCGTGAGGCAGCTTCGCGGCGAGTGCCTGATCAAACCACATCTTAAACTGCATGATCGGATTGGGGTGAAGGATGCTCTCATCGAGATCAGGAATAAATTTGTGGTCGGGATTACTCATCATCGGGTGTCACACTATGTGCGGGTCAAGATACGACTTTGAGCGTTGTGACTCAATTGCTTCGTCCCAAGGTTTCCAACTTATCGTACTAACCTTCATAGTCATGGCGTATCGTGTGTAAGCCAGTTGCATACGATTGCTCGTCCGTGAATAGTCATTATGGATTCGGGATGAAATTGTATTCCATGC
>DPLS01000191.1:0-300 GCA_003541875.1 Bacteroidota bacterium
TCTCCCTGAAGACATGCGTTCTGAAGTCATCTGGAGCTACGGGAAGGCAATCTTCAAGGACACGGGTTCAATGGTGTGGGGAATACCGGAAGGCGGAGACCAGATTCGGTCCTATGTGCCGTCGCTCGTGTTTTCGGATGAGTCTGCGTTTCAACCTGAGTTTGAAGGAGCATGGAAAGCTGCCAAGCCATGCGTTGACGGCGGAGGCCAATTTATAGCAGTGAGTTCAGCGAAGAACGGTTCCTATATGAAAACCCTTTTGCGTTGCACCATGAGGGAAGCGGCATGAAATGTCCTTGC
>DPLS01000191.1:452-9433 GCA_003541875.1 Bacteroidota bacterium
ATTTGTTCGAAACAAAGAACCAGTTTGCTAAGGGTGTCGAGTTATTAAAAAAGTACATCCAATAATAAATAAAGGGGAAGCGGCATGAAATGTCCTTGCTGTAAAAAAGAAGCCGATTGGGATGAAAACTATGGCATCTACCGATGCCTGAATTGCCGAACGGGGCGAGGGTTCACCGACATGCTTTTTAGTGAAGAACTTGCGAAGCAGCTTACCTTTGAATTCAAATGCTGGAAGCATGATCCGCAGGTGTTCCGACATGAAGGGAGTTAAGCATTACCGAAGCGATTCCGGATTCCATTGCATTCGGGTGCATTACTCTGCCGACCCCGAGAAGGACCCCTTAACGGTCGCAGGCGCCGCATGGTTCGCCAAGGCTATAGAAGGATACCCCGGAGGCGTGAAGTCCTCTGCGTGGCGTCAGGAAATGGAAATCGATTGGGATTCCACGGGTGGAGAGCTTGTGTTCCCGCAGTTGTCCGAATACGAGGAAGACATAGTGATTCGTCCCTTCACTGTTCCCGAGAGTTGGGCGCTATACGCATCATTCGACTTTGGACACAGAAACCCGAGTTCCTTTCATGTCTACGCAATCGACCACGACGGGGATATTTGGGTTATATGGGAATACTACCGCGCCGGGGTTGGATACAGGAAAACCGCGCAGTCAATAAGGGCATGTCCGCATTGGGATGCTATTCAGTACATGCCCATTGCCGATCCCTCGATTTGGGCGGAGAATCAGCAAAACCCAAACGGCGGCGTTGACGCTCCCATGAAGTCCATTGCTCAGTTGTTTGCGGAGCTTCCAGAAAGCGAACAGATATTTTTCGCGCCGGGTAAGAAGGGCGGAGACATAACCATTGCCGAAAAGATCAACGGCAATCTTTGGGAAGTTCCCGACATTGCCGCCCGTCCTCATGATTGGAAATTCAAGCCAAGGCTTCATATCTTCGCTACGTGCCCGATGATGATATGGGAACTGAGGAAGATCCGATACAAAGATTGGTCGGCGACAATGCAAGAGCAAAGGAATATTCAAGAGGAAATCGTTGACCGGGACAATCACGCATTTGACGACCTGAAAATGTTTCTCACTTTGTTCTTCACCGCTCCGGAACAAATGAAAGAACCGAAATTTGTAAAGCTGAAACAAATTGATCCGGTGAGCTACGAAGAGTGGAAGCGCGTTGACGACATGCATCGCATGGGTCCCAAAGATGGGCGGGGAATGGGGGAGTTTGAATGAGCATGGCCCCACAGGCAACCGACCCTGAATTTATACTCGCAGTCCTGCGGGCGTATTACCGGGAGGGCGAGGTGTCGGTAGTCCCAAAGCCTAACGTGTATGCTGTCGATGTCCGTTGCCCCGATGGAACCTTTGAGGTTTCAATGCTGGAGGTTAGGCGGGCTGCAAGCAGGGACGGCCTCGCCAGACTGTTTGCAGCCAAAGTTCGCAATCTCCAGCTTCAGAGCGCAGAGGTAGCGGCACGGCGCAGGATAGTTCAAAGGCTAGTGACGTCCTCTGTTGTTAGGTCTTCTAGCAGCATGGTAATTCCGACGACGACACAAAGCGGGACGATATCCTACGTGGGTACAATAACAACGAATCCTTGGGAGATGGTTCAAGCTGCGCAAACAGCGCTGGACGCCGAAGGAGAAATCCTCACACGAGAGCTGATTGGAGCCATACTGGAAGATACAAATAAGAAAGTAGAACAGATGAAGCCGAAACCAACGGGCCGCGCAATTTCGATAAGGAAAGACGATGACAAATAAACCGCTGTGGATAAATCTAGGATGCAGTGACGACATTAAGCCCGGATATGTAAACGTGGACATGCGGTCCTTTTCGGCAGAAGATCAAGAAAGGGCCGTCTGTCTATGGGCTGACCTCCGAGTAAGCTGGCCTTGTGTGGATTCGACGGTCGATTTTATTCTCGCAAAAGACATCATCGAACATTTGCCAGACAAGATCCACACGATGAATGAAGCATGGAGAGTGCTTAAACCGGGAGGCGTCATGCAGGTCGAAGTTCCTACGACAGAAGGGCGCGGAGCCTTCCAAGACCCAACACATGTTTCCTATTGGAACGCCAACAGCTTTTTTTACTTCGAACATGGGAATGCCCACAGGGAGCGGTTTGGGGAAGACTACGGAGTAAGGGCGCGGTTTGAAATCGTGCAATATAAACACGAAAGATTGGCCGACGAAGTTACCAAACTCAATATCACACTCAAGGCGGTTAAACCTGATGCTGACAAATGCGATTCACCGATGGAGTGACGTTCTAAAACTACGGCGTGGGGAAAATGTACGTCCGCACTTCGTTGACTTCCATACGTCCGATATATGCAACCACAAATGCATAGGCTGCGCATACCGGGACAAGCACGGCTCTGAAATGATGAGCGAAGCGGATCATCTCAAGGCGATAATAAGACTATCGGCCTTCGGGGTGAGAGCCTTTGACTTCGCAGGCGGCGGGGAGCCTACCTTGATGCCGTACTTGCCCCGAATGATGGATGCCATAACAAACAGGGGCGGAGTCTTTGGATTAATTACAAACGGATCAAACCTGACCGACGCAATAATCGAAGCACTATTGCGCGGGGGTACTTATCTTCGCGTTTCTCTTGAGGCATCAACTCCGTGGCTGTTCCGGAAATACAAACAAGTTCCCGCCATAGAGTTCGTCAACATCATAGACAGAGTGCGCCATGTTGTCCAAGTTCGGAACGCAAGGGGGTCAAAGCTGCAAATAGGAATTAAGTTCGGCGTGAGCAAGATTCTACGCGGGACTCTTCACTACCAGATGATGTTCGATCTTGCCGCACAGCTAGGCGTGGACAGAATTACGGTCAGGTGCTTGAGCCATTTTCCGGAGGAGTTGTCGGGCAACGAAAGATATGCCGAGTATGCGCTCTTCTCAAAACTCAGGCCCGCTGAACACGCCTATGAAATAAAGGAATCGTTTTTCCCAAATAGATTTGAGAGCGTTCCGCAATGCTATTTAAATCCCCTGCACACCGTCATGGATCACAAGGGGAATATCTATCTGTGTTGCTATTACTACTACAGGCAGGAGAAGCACAAGATTGGGAATATTCTTGATTCCACAATGGAAGATATCTGGATGACGCCGGAGCATATCCAGAAAATAAAAGAGATTGACCGAGACGAATGTGCAAAGGTTGATTGCAAATTCTTTCGACACCATCAAGCCGTAGAAGAGGCGGCGACAAGGGGGCAGATATACTTCCTATGAAAAAGATAATTGTCACGACCACCATTAACCCGCCCACAGAAGCAATTCGAAAATACGATTCAATGGAAGACTGGCAATTGATTGTTGTCGGAGATAAAAAGACTCCTGAATACGAACTGGAGCGCGGGATATTCCTGGATTGGCAGTACATTCAGATGAGCTATCCCGATCTTGTGGATGTTATCGGATTCAACTCTGTTCGTCTCGGGCGCATGGTGGCTTTCATTGAAGCCTATCGGCGCGGGGCTATCATACTTGCAAGCGTTGACGATGACTGCATACCATGCGAAGGTTGGGGAAGGAACGTATACGTCGGGGCGAGAATTGCGGCTTCCGAATGGAAAACCAACGGGATAGCATTTGATCCGCACTACCCTCATGGATACAAAGCATGGCATCGGGGATATCCGTTTGAGGTTGATCGCGCCTGCGTGGATACGGGCATGGGTGTAATAGAGCCGTTGGTACAAGAGGATCTTTGCTTCGGTGAAAGCGATATTGACGCCTCGCTGCGCCTGATAAGAAGCAAGTCGTTCGAGCCGAGAGTGGCAGGAGAATACTTCAGTAGGGCGTTCTCTCCAATCAACACACAGAACACATTTATTCACCGAAGCGTGATAAAAGACTTCTATGCGAACATCCCCGGCATCGGACGCGCAGACGATATTTGGTCGGGATATATTTTCCAAGCCTTACATCCAAACTCAACGCTGTACTGCTTCCCATCAGCGACGCACAGCCAAGACAGGCCAATGACTTCAATCCTTCATGACCTAGAGGAAGAAATTTTCATGTACAAAAACACCGCTGAATTTATATGGCTGCTGCAAGACAAGGGTGTTCAGGTCGCCATGCAGACCATGTTGCCGCCGGTGGCGCTGAAGGCTATCGCCGCTTATCGGAGGTACTTCGAATGATAATCCACTGCTTCACCTCTATGCGCAACGAGTCCTACATGGCACCGTTCTTCTTGCGCCATTACGAAGAATTCTGCGACAAGATATTCGTTTGGGACGATGAGTCCACGGATGGCACACTTGAATTGCTCAAGGCTCACCCGTTAGTTGAAATCCTGCCGCTGGAGATCCATGGCATTGATGACGCCTACAATCAAAAGATCCGCAGCGAGACGTATCGCAGGCTGTCTCGGGGAATAGCAGATTGGGTGATGATTGTCGATTGTGATGAGTTTTTTTATTCCCCACATCTTCTGGAAAATCTGGAATTTCAAATGAGGCTTCCCAATAGTTCTATTATGGCCGAGGGATGGCAAATGATTTCGGAAGACTATCCCGCAGTAGCAACGACGGAGAATCTTTACGACAAAATAAAAGAGGGAGTTCAGGACCACATGTACGATCGCTTGATATTCGATCCAGACTTGGACGTAACGGTTGGGATTGGTCATCACTCATACTCTTTGAACGGCTATCCGACAAGGATCAGCGGAATCAAGCTCCTGCACTTCAAATACATGGGATTGGAATACATGAGCAAGCGCAACGCAAAAGCCTATAAGCGCCTTGTAAAAAACAATCTCGACCACGGGTGGGGAATTCATTCTTCGCCGGGGTGGAATGGCGTTTATTCCGAGGCGTGGTATCGGGAAGCGCTGAAAAATAAAGTGAAGTGCATATAAAATTGCTTTAGTTTTAAGCGGACCTGTGTTGTAGGTTTCTCCTGTATGTTCAATCTGCGACTAACCACAAAGAGAGAGTTGGCGCTGCTTAACGCAACCATTGGAGGGATGCGCGATGAAATAAGCAACCTTCGTGTTCTCGTCGAACATGAGCGGAAAAGGGCGGAGGCCGCAATCAATCTGCTGCTGATGCGGACACAGAAAGCAGTGATTGACGTAGAGCCGTCGCCCTTGACGCTGGAGCAAGAGAACAACGTAAAGGAGGCCGCGTTAAACATCTTTGGTGACGACTACTCCGAACAAGAGCTAATGGAGAAGCTACAACATGACAGATAACTCCCCGGTCCTGCCCGACGATGTTATGCAAGACCTTCAGGAAAAGCAAAAAGTAGAAGAGCTTCGCAAGGAACTTCAAGAGACATCCAGAATCATTGAACGGGCACCTAACGCAACGAAAGTCTTTGTCGGCATACCCAACATGAACACCTTGAATGTCGGATTGGTGACAAAGCTTTTTGCATGGGCGCGTGACCCGGAATACTTCCCGTGGTATCACTTTGTCACAGAAAAGCGGCACACGGACTACGCCAGAAATATTCTGGCGGATGAGTTCCTGAAAACAAACTGTGCGTTTATGGTGATGGTTGACGCAGACGTTGATCCGAACATCGGGCTCCTGTCCCTTGTCAAGCACAACAAAGACATAATCGCGGCGAACGTCCATTGCTGGATGAACAACGAGCTAATCCCCTCACTCTGGCAGATGGCGGAATGCGAACAGTGTTTCTGCCTGAAGAAATTCACAGAAGAGCACATCGTTCATGATCCCTCGCAGTATTTTGAAAAGGACGGCTACCTATATCGGTGGCTTGGAGAGGTTCAGCGCTTTGAAAAGTTCGCGCATCGCAATGGAATTCTCGGAGGCATGAAGTGTAGATGCGAAGGAACCGGGTTAGATCCTTGGGTGTTCCGCACATGGCAGACCCCGCCGCCCCCCGGCGTGATTCAGGAAATCCATTCGGTTGGATCGGCGGCAATGGTAGTTCGACGGAACGTAGTCGAGGCGGTGAACAAGCCTCAGTTCATGTTTCTATACAGGCCATCGAGAGAAATTCTTCTCACGGAAGACCATTATTTCTGCTGGAAGGCTTCCAAGCACGGATTCAAGATTTGGGGTGACTTTGAAATGCTATGCAGTCACTACAAGCTAGTTGATCTTCTTGGGATTCTTCAGAGAATGTACAAGAGCTTTAATGCAGGGATTGAATTTCAGAAGACACAGCAAAGACCCTATCAGATCATTGTTCCGACTCCGGACGAAGTAGCACAAATGGCCCCCTCTTTGCCGATTTGAGTTGACCTATTTTCCGTTTGTGGTAGTGGGTAAGACATGGCAAAGAAAATCGAAATAGACAAAGTACGCGACCTCTACCAAAAAAGTGCGGCCCGTGCGCAGGCCGAACGCTATTCATACGAGCGCGATTGGTTCCGAAACGTGCTCTACTTTCTTGGCATCCAATGGATTATCTACTCTCCGCAAACCCGTAAATGGCATCCGCGTAAAATTGCCAAGTGGGTTCCTCGTCCGGTAACGAATAAGTTCGCATCGGTCGCAATGTCAATGATTCAGGTTCTCTCGCAGAATCCCCCTGCCGTTAGAGCACGAGCGGCGGGCAATGCTCCTGATGATATCGCGGCTGCTGCCGTAGCAGATCGAAACTTTGACGTTATTCTCAAGGAGGCAGACGCGGATGAAGCAAGGCGCATCCTAGCGGCATGGAAGACGCTTTGTGGAACCGCCATCATTCACCCTCACTACGACAATGACCCGATCCATGGAACGACTACCATTCAGCACCTTCTTTGCCAGCAATGCGGTCAAACCTTCCCTCCTGACATGGCAATGCCAGATCAGAAACCGCCAAATCCTAATGCACTTATACCGGGCGGGGAGAGGGGCTCTGGTATGGGCATGGATGGAGCCGAAGCCATGGGGCAGGGTGGGCCAATTCCTGATGTTCCGGGCATGTCGGGCGGAATGCCTCAAGAGCCTAGCGGTCCTGTCTGCCCGTATTGTCAGTCACCGGGAGCAATTCTGACTCCAGACGGCTCCGGGGAAGAACTCCCGAATGGGAAGCTGGATATCGAAATCTTCTCTCCCTTTGAAGTGATGATGGACCTGGAGGGGCGTTCATGGAAAGACATTCCCATGCTCAACGTCCGGAGACGATATGATATCGATGTGGTGCGTCGCAAATACAACCGATTCGACTTGGAGCCTGACAATAATTCAAACGTCGGGGGTGCCATTGGACTCAATCTTCTTCGTGCAATTGCCTATGCTGCTGGAAACGCCGTGTACGGCACTGGAATCGCCAGCGGAAGGTCGCTCGGAGACGACCAGAGTATCACGCTTGACCAACTGTGGGTGCGTCCCTGTTCGGATTACCCCGAGGGATTGGTTGCCGTCTTCTCCAACAACGAAATAATCAACGAAGACACAATCAAGGACGGCATTCCTTATCACAATAGGAAAGGCGATCCGCTGTGGCCTTGGCACCTTGATAAGTTCGACCACGTTCCGGGCAGGACATTTGGGCGCACTCCCCTTGATGACGTAGCGCCAAAGCAGGAACAGCGCAATAAAATAGAATCCCTTATTCAACTCATCATCACGCGCAGCGCTAATCCCCTGTGGCTTATCGCAAAGAACACGGGCGTAACTCAGATTACAGGGGAGCCCGGTCAGATGGTGGAAGGGAATTGGGGGGTCAACCCATCCCTGAAGCCCGAGAGGGTTCCGGGCGAAAACATTCCCACCAGTGTCATTGCGTGGCTTGAGAAGACCGACAAGGACATTGACGAGCTTGCCGGGATATTTGAGGTGCTGAAGGGCACTGCGCCCGCTGGAGTGACCGCAGGAACGGCTCTCAGGCTGTTGCTGGAACGTGCGCAGACGCGATTTACTCCGGTCGCAAAATACGGAGAGAAGGTTTGGCAGGATGTCTGTAGCGACCTTCTGTGCATGGCGCAAGAGTTCTGGACAGACGAACGCATAAGCAAGATTCAGGGGCCCGGTAATACATGGGAGATAATCCAGTTCTCCAAGGCAGACCTGAAGGGGGATGTGGACGTCATCGTTGAAGCGGGAAGTTCGCTTCCCAAGAGCATCGTTGGAGAGCAAGCTCTAGTACAGGATCTTGTCACCATGGGGGTAATCAACCCGCAGGACCCAGAGACGCAGTACAAGATTCTTGAGCGGTTTGGTTGCACGGATCTTCTCGGAGATACAGACGAGAACATCAAGCAGGCTCAACGGGAGAATTACGACTTCCAGAATGAAGACATTGAGCCAGTGATGGACCTGATAATTGACATGCATCAAGCGCATGTTAAGATCCACAAACAATTGGCGCTTACTTCGGATTTCAAAACGTGGGCTCCGGAAAAACAGAATGTTTTCAGACAGCATATTCTTAGTCATATGATGGCTCTTGCTCCACCTATGCCTGCCATGACGAGCGGTGCCGGGGGTGGGCAGGAAGGTGGCGCGGGTGCTTCAGGCGAAGCGTCCGCAACTGACGGCGGAGGGTCCGCGCCACCTCCTGAAGCCGGGGCTGACACGATGGAAGCGCCGATGCCGGGGGGTGTAATGTGAAGGGAACCGTAGGAATGTTTGAGCGCAAGACGAGCCCAAAACTGAAACGGGAAGATAGCTCGATCAAAGAAGCTATGAAAACCGTAATGGAATTGGGCAGGAAAAATAAACCGCCAATGCCAAAAGTGGAGAGGCGGAGGTAATGCCAAAGACAGAGCACGGGCATCACCAACATGGAATATTCCAATCGCAGGGCAAGGAATGGGATTGGCGAAGAAAGCCTTCGGGTGAGCAATGCGGCTGCTGCTTGAAGGCCATACCGCTGGACAGCGCAAGGCTAGTTGAGTTCCGCCCCACCGGAAAAGGCTTTGTTCTGGAAAAGCACTTGTATTGCACAGACTGCATGGAGTTCGTAGATGCAAGCCAAATACTGTATTGTGATCCCGAACAAATATCCAGAGTACGCGCAAGCACT
>DPLS01000083.1 GCA_003541875.1 Bacteroidota bacterium
GCCGTATCATTAAAAAAAAAAGGCATGAGGATTTTATTTACGTTTGCCTGCAGATCCATATAGATCTCTTTTTTTTGTTCCTCAATCCTTGACAGAACTGCACGAAGCGCTTTTTTTTCCAAGCAGAAGACGGCATACGATATCGTGTTCATGGATCGTCACATGCCGCGCATGGATGGTTTTGAAGCTACCACAGCCATACGGAAAGCGGAAGGAGAAGGCAGAAGAACCGTCATCGTGGCTATGACCGCCAGCGCTCTGCAAAGCGAGAAGGAAGATTGCCTTGCGGTGGGGATGGATGACTTCATCTCGAAACCTGTCCTGCTGGAGGATCTGGTCCGCGTTATTGATCGCTGGTCACGACGGAACGGCGACGCGTCGGTGGTAACATCTGCCCGCGCGCACGCCCCTGAGCCGGAGTCGCTCGACAACGCTCGACTTGAACAGCTCAAGCGGTTGAGCGAGAAACACGATCCGGGAATGCTGAAGAGTCTTGTTGGCGATTTTCTTGAAGGGGCTCCGGTTCGAATTGCAAAAATGCGCGAGGCTGTCAGCGCAGCGGACGCTGAAGGTGTGGGCACGCTGGCACATGGGCTGCTTGGAGTGAGTGGCAACCTTGGCCTCCGTCGGATGGCGATGCTCTGCGGCAAACTGCAGTATATGGGTCACGCAGATTCCCTAACAGGGGCGAACGGAACAATTGAAGAGCTCGAACAGGAGTTATCGCACGTCAGATCAGTGCTCGAACCAATGTTCCTCGTTTAGGAGGGTCAGGTATGGAGTCGGCGAATAAGCACATCACCATCAAGGTATCGTACGACGGGTTCGACGCTCAGGTGTACGACGATGGCTCCCATTCACGCGTTGATGCGGATGAAATCAAGCAGATGCTTGTCAAATCCGGAGTCGTGTATGGCGTGTTGGAGACGTCGCTGAAGGCAATAGTTGAAGGTCAATTGAATGGACAACCTCTCATCGTCGCGCAGGGAACCCGGTCAGTGAACGGGGAAGACGGATGGGTGGAGTACTTCTTTGATCACGAAAAGGCCAAACCGGTTGAGGAGAAGAGCGGGAAAGTGAACCTGCACGAAATGCACTTCATCCACAATGTCAGGCAAGGAGAGAGACTCGCGCTTGTTCATCTCCCAACACCAGGTGTACCCGGTACAACAGTTACCGGGCGAACTATCTCTGCCAAGGAGGGGAAGAAGGCTGTTGTGCATCCCGGACCATACACAAAGTTCAGTCCGGACGATCCGTTGACGGTAATTGCGAGCACGGATGGGAGTGTGGTTCTGAAATTTGATGGTACCATAGAGGTACATCCCTCGCTGATCATTGGAGGGAATGTGGATTTCGCAACAGGCAATGTTGATTTCGTCGGTTCGGTGAAGGTGGCCGGGGATATTAAGAGTGATTTCTCGGTGAAGACGCAGAAAGATCTTGAGGTTGGTGGGAATGTCGAGGATGCTCAGGTGGAAGTGGGGGGTGAACTGAAGATTCAGAAAGGGTTCATCGGGGTTGGCAAAGGGGTTCTCAAGGCGAAGGGCAACGTCACAGTACAGCACATTCTGAATCAAACGATCATAAGCGAGAAAGACATCCTGATCGAAAAGGAATCAGTGAATGGAAATCTCAGAGCCGGCGGGAAGATAGTCTCGATGAATGGCACGATCGCCGGCGGCCGTCTCGAGGCCGATGAGGAGATCGAAGTAATGAACCTCGGCAGCGGAGAACACTCTCAGGCCCGTTTGCGCGTGGGACGAAAAGGCCGAACAATTGAACGCCTGGCACAGCTTGAGAAAGAACTGCAGCAAGCTCAGAAGCAGGTTTCCGACGTTAGGGACGGCGTGTATCGGCTCATTCGGATGAAACTCGACTCAGGCATCCTGCCGCCGGAAAAGGAACAGATGTTGACAAAACTTCAGGAAGTGCAAAAGCTCCTGCCGGGAAGGCTGGAATCGCTGCAGCAGGAAAAGGGTCGATTGACGGAAGAGTTGAAGCAGGACTGCAAGGCGCGGGTGATTGTGCACGGAACGGTTCTTGAGAATGTACTGATTGAGATAAACGGTGTTAGGAAGGTGGTCGAGACCGCGCTCCAGGATGTGATCTTCATCGAGCGAGCCGGTGTAATTGAAGTCAGGTCTCCCTGAAAGGGTAATGATTGCCAGGACGATCCAGATAGATTATTCAGGTACACGAATTGAAATAGTCACACTCAAACAGCGACGGTTGTCTGCCAATGAAAGATGAAACGAAAACCAGGATTGCGGAGTTGCTCTCGGGCAAAGAGCCGGACGACCGCAGACGCGCCGCAGAGGAGCTGAGCGATCAGCATGGCCTTGCAGTGATTGCCGCTCTCGCTGCCGCTCTGAACGACGAAAACAAAGGGGTGCGTGATGCAGCATGCCACGCCCTGCTTGCGATGGGAGGAGCCAATGTTGCCCGGGCCATCGTGGAGTACATTGCTGACGAGAACATCGTTACGCGAAATCTTGCCGGCGAACTTCTGCACCAGTTGGGAAAGGATTCTGTTCCTGCCTTGCTGCCGTATGTTCAGGACTCGAACCAGGATGTTCGGAAATTTGCGGTGGACTTGTTGGGCCTTGTCGGGTCGGAGGGTGTGGCGCACTATATCGTTCCGTTATTGGACGACCCCGACGAAAACGTGATTGCCGCTTCTGCTGAAGCTCTTGGTAACCTGCGTAACCCGGAAGTCGTTCCCCAGCTTCTCCAGGCCTACAAGAAGCACGCATTTGCCCAGGCGCCTGTTGCCGAAGCACTCGGGAAGATCGGAGGAGCACAGGCAAGCGACTTCTTGCTTCTCACCTTCAACAAGAACGTCGGTGAGGAATCACCCGATCCTGTTGTGCTGTTTACCCTCATTGAGAGCCTAAGTGCTGTCGGCGATGAACACGCGCTCGTGGTATTGCAGAGTCGCATCCAACATGTCCGGGGCAGGTTGCGGAACGTAGTGTTGCATGCAATCGTCCGCATCGCGGAACGGGTTCATGGGAAAGTTGATCTGCCGTTGAGCCTTACCCGCGATTTGCTGGTGGCGCTGAAGGATGATGATCCTAGGATCAAATCAAGCGCAGTGAAGGGCCTTGCATCTTCGGCCGACAGTGAGGTCACGCAAGCTTTGCTGAGGACTTTTGGGGTAGACGACGAACTGGATGAGTTGTTGTACACTCTTCTTGAAGAGCGCGATGATTCCCTGCCGGGTGTTGTAGAGTGTCTCTCAGAACGCCAATTGAAATCGCCGAGGCACGGGATCAAGCTCATCGGACGATTGGCGAACCGGCTCATTCAGCAGATACTACGTCATGAGTCTTTTGCGTGCAAAGAAGGTGTGCTAACGCGCGCGTTTAAAGTGGTGGCTGCCGAATGGGCTGAGGCCGACGAAGAGACGCGGGCGGCAATCGTGGATACCCTCTTCCACCTCGATGGAGATCGAACCGTTGGGTTCCTTGATACGATCATGGAAGATCCGGACCCCTGGCTTCGTGTGCACGTTATTGAGCAACTTGCGGCCATCGGTGATCGTCGTGTGCCGATGTTCGTCAACCGCTTCTTGCAGGACGAGGATGAGATGGTACGCGAAGTTGCGATGGGGATTCTCCAGTCACGCCAGGAAGCGATGGGCAATGGCGAGTTGATAGCATGAGACGGGAACACCGAATTATGCACTGGAAACAACTTCGTGAATGCAGGCTAGTGGCAAAAATGCACCAAGGGTCGAGACCATGATAGTTCCATCAACCATACCCGTGCTGCCCACAATGACTCCTCAAATCAAGATGTCTGATGAGGAATTTCGGCTGCTGCGGGCCTACATCTATGAACAAACCGGGATCTACTTTCAAGATTCTAAGAAGTATCTGCTGGAAGGCAGACTCGGTAAAAGGCTGCAACTGCTGAACATGAAGAGCTTCAATGAGTATCTCCAGTTCGTCCGGTTCGGAAGTCGTCGGTCGGAGGAAATGAAATCGTTCTACGACACCATCACGATCAACGAGACGTTCTTTTTCCGCAACGAGCCACAGTTCGATGCGTTCGAGAAGACCATGGTTCCCGAGATCGTGAATTCGAAACGCGGAACCGGGCGGGCAAAGATCCGTATTTGGAGCGCCGCCAGTTCATCGGGTGAGGAGGCATACACGCTGGGGATGATCTATCTCGAAAAACTGAAGCCCCGCTACCCTGGGCTTGAGATTGAAATCGTCGGGACCGACATTAACTCAACCGTTGTTGCCACAGCCAAGAGCGGGCTCTACCGGGAGTATTCAATTCGCAATATGCCAAAAGCGTACCTCGACAAGTACTTCATAGCACAGGATGGGAGGTACCAGGTGTGCGATGAAGTCCGGCGTTTGGCGCGCTTTGAATCCACAAATCTCTATGATCGGACGCGTATGCGGCAGATGTCGGCGTTCGATGTGGTCTTCTGCTGCAATGTGCTCATCTACTTTGACACGAAGTCGAAGATTCAGGTGGTGGGAGACCTCTATAACAGTCTGAATAGTGGGGGTCACTTGTTCATCGGATATGCAGAATCACTGCACGGCATTTCGACGGCCTTCAAATTGATCAGTTTTCCAAAAACAGTCGCGTACAAGAAGGAGTGACCGATGGGTAATGTCATATTGGTCGTCGATGATTCGGCAACAGTAAGGAAGTTCGTTGCCTTGTCACTCAGTATGCAGGGGTTTCAAGTGATGACCGCCTGCGATGGTATGGACGCGCTTGAGAAGCTTCCGACAGGAAAAGTCGATCTGGTGATTACCGATCTCAATATGCCGAATATGGATGGATATGAATTCATCAGAACGCTGCGCGAGAGCAGCCAGTATAGCGAGCTCCCGGTCATTATTCTCTCCTCTCTCTCTGACAAGGAATCGCGAGACCTTGGATTGAAAGCAGGAGCGCATTCATATCTCGTGAAGCCTTTCAGCATCGAGAAGGTTCAATATGAAGTGGCAAAGTACCTCAGTTGGGCCGAGGGTTCATAGCAGGTTGAAACGAGACTAACAACAACCAGAAGGATGGTGCACATGAGGTTCCTAATTGTTGATGATTCGCTTACGATGCGACGCATCGTCGTGAATACCCTGAAGACCATCGGGTACGATCAGGTCACGGAAGCAGCGGATGGGAAAGACGCTCTCGCAAAGCTTCTCACGGAGGGAGCGGATTTCGTTGTCACTGACTGGAATATGCCGGAGATGAACGGTCTTGAGTTGGCAAAATCGATCAGGGCGAACCCGCAATTCGAGAGCCTGCCGATTTTGATGGTGACAACTCGAGGGAACAAGGAGGATGTTATTGAGGCTATGAAAGTCAGGGTCAACAACTATATCATCAAACCATTCACCCCGCAAGGGCTGAAAGATAAGATCGATCAGATTTTGAGAAGTGTGGAATCCAAGCCTGTATAGGACTGCCGGCTAACCCCTGCAGGCGAATGACGTGAACCATTAATCAGAGGTGCCATCAATGAAACGCGAAGAGTTGGATACCCTCCAAAAGAAGGTAGACGAATTACGGGCGGTCCTGCTGTTTGGGAAAAGGGCGCTCCCCTTTCTCGAGGACATTTTTGAATTTGTGCAGCAAATCATCCCGGTGGTGGAGGAGTTGAAAGAATCTGTCGATGCCACATCGGACAAACTGCCCCGGGCGTCGAAACAATTGGACAAGGTAACACATGCAACCGAATTGGCTTCGACGGAAATCCTGAACACGCTGGAAACAATGTTTGGCAAGCTGGAGGGAATGTCGGCCAGATACCAAGAGCAGCAGGCGCGCACAAACCGGGTTGCGGAAACCATACAAAGCGTAAGTGCTGCGGTTGATGGACTCGGAGAGAATGGGGCGACTCCTGAACAGCTGGTTCGGCTGCGAGATGTATGGAGGAACCATTGTGCATCGTTGTGGTCCCCGGAGGACGGTCTCCCGGAAACGGTACAGGGACTGCAAAACGATTGCACAAATATCATGATCGCCCTGCAAGTCCAGGACATCACCGCGCAGCAAATTGCGGCGGTCAACCGATTGATGCAGTCGGTTGATGAAGGTCTTAATAAGTTGATGCAGCATTTCTCGGAAGTGCCATCAAATGGAAATCCGGGCGACTACAACCATGCTCACCTGGATATCCAGTTTGACGTCGCAGCAGAGTATGTGGGCGTTGAGGATCGCCAAAAGGCGGCCGACGCCCTCATTGAGAGTACACAGCCGGCAAAAGGCCAAGGTCAGAACGGAAGAAGCTGATCATCAGGAGTGAAGCAAGGGATATTGTCGAATGGCCAAAGAACAGAAGCCCTCGAACGGGACGCAAAGAGAGGATGAAGTGAAACCACCTGACCGCCAAGAAGCATCCGGACTTGGTCATGACCTTCTGAGTGAATTCGTTCAGGTTGTACACAATGTCATTCCGGTACTTGACCAAATGAAGAACAGCATCACAGAGAGTTCGCGCAAGATTCCCAAGGCGTCTCTCCAACTCAACAGTGTCACGCGTGCCACCGAAACGGCAACCGTGGAAATTCTAAATGTCCTCGATTCTATGACACGGAAGATCGCCCAGTTTGAGGCAATCCTGGTTAAGATCGCGGAACGCGAATCGCAAATGGAGGCGGTCGGCATGGCGATATCATCCCGGTTGCACACTCTCTCCATCCAGACGCCATCAGGCGATGGGGTTGCCGAGCTGCACAAGCTGTGGTCCGACTATCTGGAGATGACCTCCCATTCTGACTTGCCAGCATTTGCCAGCAGGGCGCTCAGTGAGGTGCGCAGTGAGACACTGAGCATCGCCATGTCACTCCAGGTGCAGGACATTACAGCCCAACAGATTGCTGGGGTCATCCATCTCATCGAATCTGTCAGAACGCAGTTGACCAAGGTACTTGTGAAGTTAGAAGACACTGGCAACACGCTTGCGAATGCCGATGATCAGATCGGTGAGGATTCCCAACAGACGGGTAATCAAGCATTTGACGTGAATGCTCAGTTCACACACAATCCTGAACGACAGGATATCGCAGATGATATTATCAATGCCTGGAGCAACACGACGCGCCGGGTGGAATAAGAAACGACACCACTTTCTAGTGAGAAGAAGCGATGAGCGACCAACAAGGACAAACCGATACCACTGGTTTCGACAATGAGATGACAGAGATCCTGGAGAGTTTTATTGTTGAGACCAGGGAGATTATGGAACGACTCGGACAGGAACTTCTGGAATTGGAGAAGCGGCCGATGGACTCTGAACTTCACAACTCCATCTTTCGGGCCGTTCACACCATCAAAGGTACGTCATCCTTTCTGGGCTTCGAGCAATTGACGACGCTGGCACACCGTTGTGAAGATGTGCTGAACAAGATTCGGAAGAAGGAGCTCACGGTGACGTCTAAAGGGATGGACATCCTCGTTGAAGCATACGACCTGCTCAAGGCGCTTCTGCAGATGATTGAAGACAAGAGTGCTGAGAAACTCGATCTAACGAACATTCTTGCAAAGCTCGAGGTGATGGCCCGGGGAGTTGCTTCCGAATCGGTAGAGGTTCCCACGGTGCAAGCACCGACTGTTGAGGGGGAGTATTCTCCGGCAGTTGAACCGGTTGGCGAACAGGGCGCGAAACCTCAGCCACCGGAACCTGTATCCGCGCAATCATCTTCATCACCGACGGCACATGCAAAGGTGGTCGATTCAACCATTCGTGTGGATGTGACACGACTCGACAGTCTCATGAACCTCGTTGGTGAGCTGGTGTTGGGTCGCAATCGTCTTTCCCAAATCGCATTTCAGCTTGGTGAACAGTATGAGGGTGTGACCGCGACAAAAGACTTGGTCGAGACAAGCTCACAGATTGATTTCATCACGACGGAACTTCAAATGGCGGTGATGAAGACAAGGATGGTGCCGATTGCCAAGGTCTTCAACAAACTTCCACGCCTCATCCGCGATCTCTGCAAGGAAATGGGGAAGGAGATTGACCTTCAGGTCTCGGGTGAGGAAACGGAGCTTGACAAATCCATCATCGAAGAGCTCAACGACCCGCTCGTTCACATTATCCGAAATGCGGCAGACCACGGCGTCGAGCTTCCTGAAGAACGCAAGAAGAACGGCAAGTCCGAGAAGGGGACGGTCATCGTCAAGGCTGAACATGTCGGAAACCACATCGTCATTTCGATACTGGATGACGGCAAGGGTATGGATCCTGAGAAGCTGAAACAGAAAGGGATCGAAAAAGGATTGATCACAGAAGCACAGGCGCGTGAAATGTCGAGGCGAGAAGCTTTCAACCTTATCTTTGCGCCCGGTTTCAGCACTGCGGCAAAGGTGACAAACGTTTCGGGACGTGGGGTTGGGATGGACGTTGTGCGGACGAATATCTCCAAGCTCAAAGGAATCGTCGAGATTGAATCTGAAACGGGAATTGGCAGCACATTCGTGATCAAGCTGCCGTTGACCCTTGCTATTATCCAAGGGCTGTTGGTTGAGGCAAGCAATGAGATCTTTTCCATACCTCTTGGTTCGGTGCTCGAAGTTGTACGCGCGAGGCAGGCTGAAATAGCAACTGTGAATGGACATGAGGTTATTCGACTGCGAAACACTGTCCTCCCGCTTGCACGTATCGCGGATGTTCTTGGTTCAACAGCAGGAGCTGCAGCAGATGAGTGGCGTTACATTGTTGTTGTGGGTCTTGCCGAACGGCGGCTGGGCGTTGTGGTGGATTCGCTGCTCGGCCAGAAAGAGGTGGTGATCAAATCGCTCGGTGACTATCTGGGCAAGGTGCCGGGCATTGCTGGCTCCACCATCCTTGGAGATGGACGGGTGATCATGATTGTTGATGTGGGGGAATTCATGAAGCTGTGTAGTGGAGGCGTTGGACAGATGACTAGGCCAATGTCATTGGAAATGGCTGCAGCATGAACACAACGATAAAAGTTGTTGTTGTGGACGACTCTGCGTTCATGAGGAAATCGTTGTCGCTCATGCTTGAGTCAGACCCACAAATCAAGGTTGTGGCAACGGCACGGGACGGCAAAGAAGGAATCGAGAAGATCCGGGAGTTCAAGCCCGATGTCGTAACGCTTGACGTGGAGATGCCAGTCATGGATGGCCTCACGGCACTCAGTGTGATCATGAAGGAGATGCCCCTTCCGGTACTGATGGTGAGTTCCATTACCACAGATGGTGCAAAGGCGACGATCGATGCACTGAACCTCGGTGCAGTGGACTTCATCCCCAAAGAGCTCTCATATGTATCGGTCAACATCACGAAGATCAAAGATGATCTCATAACAAAGATCAAGCAGATTGTTCAGAGCAGTTCGCTTCAGTTTCGCATGCAGCGCATCAGGGCGTCGCAATCGAGAATTCAGAAATCCGGATCAGACCCCGGACCGTCGGCACGACGGACGAGTATTCGACCCCGCAGTGATCTTCGGGCAGTGGTTATCGGCATATCGACGGGCGGTCCGTTTGCCCTTCTTCAGATAATTCCCAAACTCCCCGCCAGTTTTCCCCTGGGTGTGGCGATCGTGCAGCACATGCCTCCGAAGTTCACCAAGTCGCTTGCTGAACGCTTGAATGGCCTGAGCGAGGTTGAAGTGAGGGAGGCCAGCGAGGGAGATAGGATGCAACCGGGCGTTGTGTTGATCGCACCGGGAGGTCGACACCTCACGTTCCACCACAGCGGTGGGAGCGTCCATGTCAAGACGCCGCTTGAGCCGGCAAACACGCTGTATCGCCCTTGTGCCGACATTATGATGAATTCTGCTGTCCAGGCATTCCAGGGTCCTTTGCTTGGCGTTATCATGACGGGTATGGGAAAAGACGGCCTTGAAGGTCTGAAGGCGATTAAGAAGCGGTCAGGCTACGTCATCGCTCAGGATGAGGAAACATGTGTCGTGTACGGGATGCCAAAAGCTGCTGTCGATGAGGGGGTGGTAGACACTGTACTGCCACTGGAAGAAATACCGAATGCACTTGTGGCGGTCACAAAGGAAGATGGACATGGATGAGGGATCAGGAAACAGGTCTGGCGAAGCGGGGTTCTCGGCACTAGAATCCTTTGAGGGAATCAAGATCCGACAGCATGCTCACACTGGAGGCATTATCAAGGCAAGCCAGGTGGTCTCTCGCGGGGCACATGCCATCGAACTTCACGAGAACCCCGGAGAATCTCCCTCAGTGGTGATTCATCGGGACGGTGAGAGAATCGATCGCATCGAATTCGTGTGCACGTGCGGCCGGGGAACATCGGTCAGGCTCGAGTATGATGAGGAATAGCCTGCATCTGCACGGTATTAGCCAACATCACTGGGTTGAATGCAGGACATTCACGCTCAAATGGCGCTGTTTCGTAGAACAAACAGACGAGAAGGTCTGGCACTAGGCTTGAAACAGCATTATGCAGGAATGAGATGCGTCATGGCAATGCAAAAGAAAATGAGCGAAGAGGGAGAGCCTACCGACAGCAGAATTGCTGGCGGATTTCTTGGCGTGGTTGTCTTAGTGGTTGCGGGAGTTGCTTTCTTCAGAAGGAAGAGAAGACTAATCTCTACAGTTCCAGAGACCTCTGAAGAATGGGAGGATTGCATAGGCATCTAGGATTTCGGGTGCCTTGGCAATCCAAATCAAATGGCAATTTCGCTTTTTAACAAGACGAACATACCTCTCCTGGGCAAGGCACTCGATGCTTATGCACTTCGACAAAAAGTGACGGCATCAAACATTGCCAATATCTCCACCGTCGGTTACCGCAGCCAGACCGTTACGTTTGAAGACGAACTGGCTGGCGCCCTCCAGGGTTCGCAAATCTCCGGCAGTCAAACAAACAAATCCCACATGCCTATCGGCGTTCCCTCGCCGATGGATGCGACTGCCCGAGTGATCGATACGAATACAGGTCCTGGAATCGATAATGCAAGCGGTGCGAACGATGTTGACATCGACCTTGAGATGGCGGCCCTAGCCAAGGATCAGATGAACTTCCGGTTTGCCGCGCGTATTGTCACCGAGACGTTCAGAGGCATTCAAAAGACCATACGGGGACAGGTATGAAGATAGGAAAGCTCCTCTCCGGCTTTGATTTGAGCGCGCTCGGCATGCGGGCCCAACGGAAAAAGATGAATGCTATCGCAGAGAACATCGCGAATAGCGAGACTACGCGCACTGAGCAGGGTGGCCCCTACAGGCGTAAGATGGTGCACTTCAGGGCTGGAGCACAGCAGACGTTTGCAAAAGCACTGGAGTGGTCGGGTGCACGACTCGATACGACGAATGTCCAACACTTTGAGTTTGGCGACGCTGCGTTCTCTGAAGCTGAGCGCCTTCCGGGAAGTGTGGAAGCGGAGCAACAGGAGGATCAGTCACAATTCAAGATGGTGCATGACCCAAGTCATCCCGATGCTGATGAAAACGGGTATGTGAAGCTTCCTAACGTCAACATTGTCACTGAGATGGTGGACATGATTGCGGCGTCGCGCTCGTATGAGGCTAATGTCACAGCAATCAATGCCGCAAAGGCACTTGCAAAGGACAGTCTGGAGATATGACGATGGACGTAAATCGCTTGAATTCGACCGCCGTTCAGACAGCGCAACTGCGCCCACAAACAAAGGAGGTGACGCCTCCGACAATACAACCCGCGGATGAGCTATCCAAACTTGCTCCCGCGCCGAACAAGGTCAGATTCACACGGGCTGAGAAGGAGTACTTCGCAGAGGCTTTTCCCGCTGCCGCGAAGGAAATACATCAGCATGTTCTCTATCAGAAAAACGGAGTTCAACGATTGCCATCGCTTGGTACTGTCGTGGATAGGAGAGGATAACCGATGAAAATTGGTCAAATGCTTACTCTGGTGCCCAACGATGCGAGTAACCGGAACGCCGTCGACAAAACACTCAATTCGACGCAAACCTCGTTCGGTGAGACGCTTACCAGGGCAATCGCCGACGTCAATACTCTGCAACATGAAGCCAGTGATGCAACAAAGCGAATGGTTGCCGGCCAACCTGTGGATCTCCACGAGGTCATGATCGCTGCTGAAAAGGCAAGGACAAGCTTCGATCTGTTGATGGAGATCAGGAACAAGACCATCGATATGTATCGCGAAATTATGAGAATGCAGGTCTAACCGATGGCCGAATACCAGGATCACTTCAGGGGGCAAATCGGAGGTTTCATGCAACGGTTGTCGATCGGGCAAAAGATAATGCTCGTGGGCGTTACGCTGGCAAGTATCGCGGCAATTGTGGCATTGATTACCGTAGTCAATCGTCCGTCGTACGGGATGTTGTTCTCGAATCTTCGGCCCGAGGATGCTTCAAAGATCGTTGAGAAGCTGAAGGAGAGGAGTGTCCCATACACGTTGGATGACGGCGGCAAAACAATCCTTGTTCCGAAACAGCAAGTCTATGATCTCCGGCTCTCGTTGGCCGGGGAAGGACTGCCGCAGTCCAGTGTCATCGGCTATGAGATCTTTGATCGGACAAACCTGGGGGTGTCAGACTTTGTGCAGAAAGTGAACTACCGCCGCGCCCTCGAAGGAGAGTTGGCACGCACTATTCTGGAATTGGAGGAGGTCGAAGGTGCCCGCGTTCACATCGTGGTTCCGGAGAAGGCGCTCTTTAAGGACGATGAGAAGGCAGCGACTGCTTCAGTTGTTCTGAAACTGAGAAGTGGGAAACCTCTGAAGCGCGAGACGGTGCAGGGGATTGCCCATTTGGTGGCAAGCAGCGTGGAAGGTCTGGAAACGAACAATGTAACAATCGTCGATTCACGCGGAAGCCTTCTCTC
>DPLS01000264.1 GCA_003541875.1 Bacteroidota bacterium
ATGCCGTTCTTCTTCCTCGGCTATCTAGGCATGCCACGTCGCTACTATGACTATCTGCCTGAGTACCAATGGTTGCATGTTATCTCGACTGTTGGCTCCTGGATTCTCATTTCTGGAATTCTGGTCTTGTTCATCAACTTGTTTGTCTCGCTGCGTCGCGGCACCCCAGCCACGGCGAACCCGTGGGGAGGTCAGACACTTGAATGGTCGGTTCCTTCACCGCCGCCACTGGAGAACTTCCATGAGATTCCGACGGTGACAACCGGACCGTACGACTATTCCAAGTACGAAAAAGAAACAGTCGGAGCATCGGCTTGAGTACACAACCGACAGCCGCGAACGCGGTCAGTCACGTCCATCGGGATGATACCGGCTCCAAACTCGGGATGTGGCTCTTCCTTTTCACGGAGCTGATCCTGTTCGGCGGGTTGTTCATCATCTACGCGGTGTATCGCTTTAATAACGGTGAAGCGTTTCATCTTGCTGCGAAGGAACTGGATCGACTTGTTGGAACCGTCAATACCATTATCCTGCTCACGAGCAGTATGACGGTTGCGATGTCGATTACTGCAATGCAGGAGGGAAGGAAGAAGTTCTCGATGGCCCTTGTCGGCATCACCATTGTTCTGGCGGGCGCCTTCCTTCTCAATAAGTATTTTGAGTGGGGCCATAAGATTGAGAAGGGAATCTACCCGAAGTCGCCTGAGATGATGAACATGCCACATGGCGAAATTCTCTACTTCGGTTTGTACTATACCATGACCGGGCTGCATGCGTTGCACGTCATCATTGGTATGACCGTGCTGGCGGTTGTCATGCGGCAGATGTCCCGGGGGGTCATCAATAAAGATTCTTATGTTCGTCTGGAGTCAGGTGCCCTCTACTGGCATCTTGTTGATGTGATTTGGATATTCCTTTTCCCGTTGTTCTATCTTCTACACTGAGGTCTGAGATGTCAGATCATTCTCATGCAGAGAAAGTGCATATAGTTAGTTACGGCCAGTATTTCCTCATTTGGCTTGGGCTGCTGGCGCTGACCATTATTACCGTCGCATTGGGGGGCATCGACCTTGGTGACTGGGTTGTTATCACGGCACTGACGATTGCCTCCATCAAGACAATGTTGGTGCTCAATATCTTTATGCATTTGAAGTTTGAGGAGAGGATGTTCCGCATCTTCGTCCTTGTTGCGGGTATCACGATGGCGATTTTCATCATCTTGATATTCTCTGATTATGCTTTCTACTAAGTGGGTGTAGGTGTGTTCAAAGGAGCGTCACCATACTCTGATTACGTTGATTTCCAATTCCTTGTAGTTGTTGGAATTTGCGCGGTAGTGTTCATTGGACTGCTCGTGGCGATGGTCATCTTCATCCTCAAGTATAGTCGGAAGAAACACCCACATCCAACCAACATTGAAGGAAACCTGCCCCTTGAAGTACTGTGGACAGTGATTCCGTTGGGACTGTTCATGTACATGTTCTACATGGGATGGGAGGGGTACAAGTTGACAATTGATATCCCGCCTGGTGCACACGTGATCAAAGCAACGGCACGCATGTGGCAGTGGACATTCGAGTATCCTAATGGTGTGCAGGTTGATACGATGTACGTTCCTGTAAACGCGCCGATCAAAGTTGTTCTTCATTCTCTCGATGTGAACCACTCGTTGTATATTCCGTCTTTCCGAATCAAGAAGGATGTCATCCCGAACCGGGAGAATGTTATGTGGTTTAAGACACCACGGATCGCCTCATACGACATTGCTTGCGCCGAATATTGTGGACTCCGTCATTCCAACATGTACACAAAAGTTGTTGCCGTTGACTCTACTGCATTTGAGAATTGGTACAAGAACGTGTCGATGAAGCAGTCAAAAGCGTACGAACCGATGCTGGTTGCTGCTTCCAGTCCAATAGAACCCATGAGGCCCTGACCAATCATGGATTTCATCAAACACCTGGCTTTGCCTCAGTCGATGGAACAATACCATCTGCTGTTGTTCATTCTCAATCTCACGTTCATTGTCCTTCTGCCGTATCTCGGCTTTCTGTTGGGGACATCACTCTTCTCCTACATCTATAACAAGAAGGGAACAACTGAGAAGAACCAGCTCTACAAACGTTTCGCAAAGGATCTGATCGACACAGGCGTGTTCAGCAAGAGCGGGCTCGCATTCCTCGCCATTATTCCAGCGGCCTCGCTGGTATTTCTTTATGCACAGCTTCTGCAAGCTACAACAACGATCGCCGTCAGCGTTATGACGTTCGGTTTCCTTGCGCTGCTCGCGGGGAGTATTCTGCTCTATGCCTACAAGTACACATTCAAGCTCAGCAGTGTGTTGACCAATGTTGAAAGTTATGTTACAAGGGGAAGTGCTGCCCGAGAAGAGGTTGCAGACTATTTGCAGACAACTGAGCACACGCACCTCCGGTGTGGGCGGTACGGTATCGGGTTCTTGTTCGTCGGATCGTTCCTTACAGTGGGCGCGAGCGCCATGGCGTGTAACCCTGCGACGTGGAGTACGATGGACAATGTGTTCGAGCTATTTCTGTCTCTGGATTTCCTGGCTCGCTACCTGCAATTCCTGGCAATCGGTTTGGGCGTGACGGGAATCGGCATCCTTTTCTTCCTGATCACTTGGCAATCTGGTGAGAGGAGACCCGAGGAGTCTTACGCAAGCCTCATTCGGCAATTTGGTTTTCGATGGTCGGCGGTTTCATTTCTTCTGCAACCGGTTCTTCTTGTCCTGACACTTGCCGTTCTGCCAGCGGGGGCAGCTTCCGGCTTGATGTATGCTCTTGGGGGAACTGCTTTGTTGTTTCTGTTTGCCGCTGCTCATTTTGTCTACGCCTTCAAAAGGGATGGACAGGTAAGCTATACAGCCTATGCCTTCTTCACACTTGCCCTTGCGCTGACGCTCATCTTCACGAAAGACCAAGTCGCTATCGGCAACGGGACAAAGGAGCATGCTGCGCGACTTTCGCTTGCGTACGAGAAGGATGTTGAAGAACTGAAGGCAAGACTTGGCGTTGCAGCGAAGGCATTGACTGGGCAGGAAATCTATGACGCCAAATGTTCTGCATGTCACTTGTTTGATCAGAAGAAAGTCGGTCCCCCTTACAAGGAAACGATTCCAAAATACGCCGGCAAGAAAACTGAGCTTATCGCCTTCATCATGAGTCCTATCAAAATCAATCCGGCGTATCCCAACATGCCGAATCAGGG
>DPLS01000380.1 GCA_003541875.1 Bacteroidota bacterium
TGAGAAAAGACATACGGCTCAACGCGTGTGTACTCGACCATAAGTGAGGTATTCCGCAGTGTGAACGGGTCAGCATAAAAGAGGCTCGCCTGTCCACCCCAACGATTCGACCACAGGTCCGTGAAGAGGTCCGGGAAATTGAGATCGTCCAGCAAGAAGGTTGCCGCCAGTTCAATATCGGGAATGAACCTGGTTTGAATATCGAATGCCCAAAACACGTTGTCCCGTTCCTCGCGGGATCGTTGTGCCGATTCAATAAGCGTAACAGGATTGAGATAGGCAAGATCGACCGACCGATTGCTGTAGATAACCATCTCTTGCGCCCCGATGTCGAAGACGCCAGGGAAGGAGAACTCCAACCGGTGAGCAGCGATGTACTTATCCGCAACCACAGGTTCGACGAATGTTGCCGTTGTGTCTGAAGGCAGACTGAACACCAGATTCGTCCCCCCTTTCCCCAAAATCCAAGCGTGCATGAAGGTGTACTTGAGCGACTTGTATTCAACATCGACGCGGACGAAATCGAAGACCCGTGCGTAGTCCGACAGAATCATTTTCTGATCCAATCCGCTTCCCCAGAGTACACGTTCCCGGCCCAACTCCACCGAGACAATCTTTCCATCGTAGCGTGTGTATCCTTCCACAAAGTCGAAGTTCCTTGTGTTGGTCACGCCCAGTGTATAGGCCTGGCCAATCACCTTGTCGCGCTGCAGCAGTTCTCTGCTCCCCCAGAACGATGCATTCTTCCCTTCAAGATAGTAACCGAGGTGGCCATAGATCGTTCCCCGGAGTCTGCCACCAAATTGAACATACTGGGAACTTGTGTCTCCCAGCGCGTCACCTGTGATGACCCGTGCCTCCGCGTTCAGTATTCCATTGAAAAAGAAGGTTACGTTTGAGTCGGTGAGGGAGTAGAGATACTTCTGTCGGTCATCACCGAACCCTGACACATAGTCTCCGAAACGGAATCCTTGCTCGTCAACCAGAGAGTTCGACACTGACGTTGAGTCGCGAAGCTCATACGCAAGTTCCGACATGTATCTTGTGAGATACCCTTGTTCAGCGCTTGTCAGTTGATCCCGTTTCCCATTGAGAACGGCAAGAAACTCGGCCACCTGCCGGCGAGACAACGGCAGCACGACATCGTGATACTTCTCGATCTCTCCTTTTACCTCCATCCTTTTGAGGAAATCGTACACCGGATGAGTAGCAGGCACGTTCTCAGCCTGGCCAAAACCTGATGCAGGGAGCAGAAGAAATGGAAGAACGTGCGCAAGTACTACAAAGTGAAGTCTCACAATCGGTGACCGAAAGATGTCAGAAATAGAAGCCATACCAAATAGCTGAAGGTGTGATGCGAACTGCCGGTGCAGGGAAATGAATGAAGTTCAACGCTTCACCAAGCAGCTTGAGGAACGACGTGTGATCAGGTATGATCCTGGAAACGTCATAATCCAGCGCGAGGAACACCACCGGGTACGGATCGGGAGTGGCAACATCACGAGCGCCATACCCAACCGCGAGACAGAGCCAATCCGGCCAGTACGGCTCCACCGACGACGGAAGAATATTGTTCATTCTGAAGCTCAACCAGATAGTCTGTCCCTCGTAGTCATCCATCATGAGGTGTTTCTGTCCCCGGAAGCCGACGCCACCGGGATTGTTCAGAAGATCAGAGGCGTGATAACTGAACTTAAAGTTGAAAACCTGCAACGCTGGTACATAGTGCTGTGCAAGTGGATAGAATGCGCCTGCAATATCGAATGCAAAGTCCACCCGATCAAACCCCCATGTGTGGAACCCGTCTTCGACTTCGACATAGGTTTGAAACAAAGCTGAACCTGCAAAGCCCCACCACAACGAACTCCTCTCCGAGAAGTTAGCCCATTGCAAAGACCTGCTCAATACAAAAGTCAGGACATTCGCCGCGTAAAAATGTCCGAGCTTGTCAACCCACAAGCCGTATGTCAGATCTTCCTGAAAGTGAAATGCTGCGGCATTGTATTTCCACCAGCCGTTGGCCTGGTAGACGTGAATCGTTGTGACACCGACGGCAAGTGTTCCCCCTATGATTGCAAGGCGCGTCGTGTTTATTTCAGACGAATCGGAAACGCCATCCACGGAGTTCACAGTATCAGGTACATCTGCTGGCGGTGCAAACATTGCAACCGGTATGGATGAAGAGTCACCCAATGGCACTGAAAGAGATGTGTTGACTGCACAGAGGGTCAGTACTGTAAGGCGCATGACACAACGCCACGCGGTCAGTGCACTCACCTTATCTGCGATCGGAAGTATTCGATTGTGCGCTTCAGACCTTCCTTTCGGTCGATGCGGGCCTTCCATTGGAGAATCGTTTGCGCACGTGTCGTATCCGGCTGGCGCACTTTGGGGTCATCCTCGGGAAGGTCTTTGAATACGATCTTGCTCCTGCTTCCGGCAAGTTCAATCACTTCTTTTGCCAGTTGAAGCATCGTGATCTCATCCTGGTTGCCGATGTTCACGGGATATACTTCATTCGACACGAGCAATCTGTAGATACCTTCAATGAGATCATCGACATAGCACACGCTCCTCGTCTGACTTCCGTTGCCAAATACCGTCACATCGTTCCCCTCAAGTGCCTGGGAAAGGAACGCAGGTATTGCGCGTCCGTCGTTCAATCTCATGCGTGGCCCATA
>DPLS01000151.1 GCA_003541875.1 Bacteroidota bacterium
ACCCTTAAACGTTTCAGCAGCGCGAGGGAGAACTCCAGTGCGTCTTAATGCGACCGCCCCCCCAGGAATAGCCGCTCCCATTTTGAAAGCCTCTTGGGGGTCTTCTCGATTAAGACTCGCTATTATGGAATCACCTACGCCTCCTATTCCAGAACTGGCGATCAAGTCGGCAAGGCCAGCCCCGCTTTTGACTACGGTTTGCGCCGCGTCCCTGCCCAATGGAGAGCGCAGCGCTTTGTAGAACCCCGGCGCACCCCTGCGAATAGCAGCCTTGACCAAGCCTGCCCCTTTAGCCTCCAGTCCTCCGCCATACAAATAGGACGCGAGTTCAGTGGCTCCGGCCCCTCTGCCCTGCCAAGGTCTGTCGGGATCGTTTTCAAATCCCTTCGCTGGCTCAGTCCATTTGGGATCTAACTTTACTCCCGTGATTCCCTCAAATATCTCCGCACCTGTGCGCGGGATCTCGCTTGCCATGGTCCCGAACTGATTCCAAACCCCACGGCCTATGTCTTTGGTCGCATTAATCGGGAACGAATACCATGGCGGAGGCTTGGAAATACCCTCACCCACACCAAGGCTCAAGTGCGCAGATGGTGTGCCGTCCGGGTTATACCCCGGAGGAGGGGGAATATCGGGCATCCCCGGAGGTGGCGGTATGTCCGGCGTTACGGTTTTTTGTTTTGGATTGGTTGCCATTGCTTGCCATCCCATTGTCTTTTATTCACATCGTCGATGTAATACCCGGTGACAGGATCACGACGGATTGCCGGGGGTTGCTGTGTGCCACCAATATCATCACTGTAAGTCGGAGCCATATTCGCGTATCCATTGAGCCAATCTTCCCACACACCGAAAGAAGCCAACATGGTTGGGCCATCCATGCGCGTATTCATCATACTCTGGAAGTGATGCAACATTATCGCGCTACCGCCGCCCCTTGCGCCGCCATGGACTCTTGCCATTGCTGTGGAGAACAGCTTGATGTTGTTCCGGAGTTCAGCAAACTTCGGGCCCTTTCCTATCTGGCCCGTCATGAAGTCATTCCATGTCCCGTTGAGTGTTCCCAAGTCTCCGCTCTTGGAGAGCTTCAAAATCTCAGCCTTGAACTTCGGAGCGTGAGCAAGCGCAGTGCGAGCAAACAACGAAGCGTCTCGGGTTTGCTGTGCGATATTGTTGATATCCATGCCTTGGCCTGCCAGCGTTTGGCGCACCGCATCCTGAAGGCGCTTGTTTTTAATCAGTCCGAAGTTCTTTGCATCAAGAGAAACCTGCTTGGCCCAATACTGTACTTCTTCAGGACTGACTTCGGGGTTGTTTAGCCCATAGCTTGTTACTGTCCCAAGCACCTTTGCTGCTCTCAGGTTTTTAAGCATCGCCATTTGTTGAGGTGTCGCCTTGCCCTCATCTGCCAACGTCTGAAGCTCTGCAATCATCCTGACATCGCTCCCGCCCCCGGTATCTCGGGGAACGATCGGTTTGCCTGTTTCGGCGTCCAGCAACGGAGAAAGAGCCTCATTGGGTTTGTCTGGATCGAATGGATATATCCCGCTCTCTCCAGTAATGGTTTTGGGCTCACGATCCGGAGTTGGTTGTGGCTTTCTAGGATTGCGGACTTGCGATATGTCCATCTGCTTCGGACCACCCGGCATCCCAACCGTGAAAACCTTTCCATCGAGTGCTTCCGGATTAAATACCGCTGGATACTCCGCGCCATCGACTGTTACAAACCACGGCTCAACCTTCGGAGTCGGAGGATGATCGAATCCCGGCATGTAGCGCATGATGTCAGCATCTTGAGCGCTCGGGAAAGTGAGCTTCAGGAACCCGAATTGCTGGCTCCGCTTTTGCTGTTCTTTCATCAACTCTATCTGAGCGGCGTGAACCTGTTCCGATTGCTTTTTGAGAACTTCCCAATTCTGCAATTGATTGTATCGCGCAGCATTATAGTCTGACAGGTCTTGCTGTTCCTGTTGCTGCAAAGATTGCTCTTTCGCCCGACCATAAAATGGAATCATAGCGACTGCTTGGCGAACAAGGTTCTGTTTCACAGACTTCGGCTTCATGCTCTCTTTAAGAGGAACAGCTTCAATGCCCGTACCCTGCTTTATTTGCGCGTCAAGGGCAGCATTAGTCTGGTCGAGAGGCATCGGAAGGAGCGGCTCCATCACTGACACAGCCCCCTGTCGCGGCGGCATCCCGGTCGCGTCGATGGGAGGAACGCTTTCTATCGCGCCTCGGACATCGGGCCGGTAGACGACTGTATTCTCGTCTTGCGGGAAAGCCTCCTGCCATGTGAATGGTCGTTTCTTTTGATCGTCAATAGTGCTGGACATGGAACCCCCTTACGGCTTGAACATACTCCCGGTTATGCCAGCAGAAAGCCCTTTGGCCATCCCGCCCTTGAACTGGTTCCAAAAACTGTTTTGATTCTTCTGGGCCTGTAGCTGCGAGTAGTCAGAAGACATATTGTGCATCGCATCCCAATACTGTTGCTCTTGAGACCTATTCTGCGTCTCAAGGTTCCCCGTGTCGGCCAATTGCCCGGTATTAGTCTGACCCATGCCAACAGCGGACTGATAGCCTTGAGTCGCATTCCAGAAGTCATTGCGCTTGGCTTCGGCGTCTGCCAACTCTACGTCATGCGCTGCGCCCCGTAGACTCTTGGCGCTTCCCTTTTCAAGCTCCATTACGTTGCGCATGGCATTACCCGTTCCCGTGCCAGCCGACATCTTGGAGATGTTTTTAATTCCGCTCGCTTTGGCCCCGGCGAGAGCATCAGACTGCCGACCAAACATCAGCCCTTTTGTTGCAGCGTCATAGCCGCGCTGCAAGGGATCATTCATCATTCCCCACATCTTGTTTGTATAGGGGTCGATGGTGTTGGTCTGGAAGTCAGTAATGCGCTTCCGCAAAGGATCAATGAAGCCGCTTTGGAATTTCTGGAACTGTGGCTGCATGCTTCCCTGCATTTGGTTCCTAATGTCAATCATATCCCATGCGCGGTCATTCGCCATTTTGCTCACCCTTTTCTTTCTCTTGCGTCTGAGTTTGCTTTGTCAAGCCACGTAGATGCGCTATTACTACATCTTTCGCGGCAATCTCTTTCCGAAGACCCTCAACGAGTATCCGTTGATCCGCTTGCGAAATAACGAGGTCGCCAATCAGTTGCTTTACTTGTTCTATTGTGAGACTCATTATGCTATTAACCCATGTGCTTGAAGTCTGTCAATAATAGTATTTATAGCAGACCGCGCTTGAGTATCCACCGTACCTCCGCCAGATGGATCAGATATCGTCGCGCCTTGCGCCCCAATAACTTTGGTGGAATTAATACTTATATCGGTGACAACATTAAGATGTCCCTGAACCCATGCATCCTTGTTACACGTGAACCCATAAGCAGCATTTGCGGTTATTGTCAACCCGTCTGCATCAATCGTTACTATATTACTCGCTCCAACAAACACCCCAAAATCATCACCACTATCGACATAAACATCTATATTGCTCAGATTGGCGCTTACGATTCTGTTCACCGCAATACCGCCGACCCCGGCGACATCAGTCCATATTTGGCAAGTTACGTCTCCAGAAGTATTGACGCATTGCAATCCAGATGAAGAGCTAAGCGCAATCCGAGCACCGCTGGCGGCCGTCTGAATAATATCGCCATCAATTAGTAAAGATGTAATAACCCCTGAGCTAACAGCGGCGGCTGTGATACAGTCTGCCGCAAGCTGGTTTGCCGTGATCGAATTGGCCTGAATCTGCGCCGCTTGGATATATCCAGAAAGGTTTGATGTTGGCGTAGCATTAACCCAGGCCCCAGAGGAAAATATTAACAGAGTACCTAAATTATACGTACCTGTTCCGAGCCAAATAGCAAAATCTCCAGTCTGTTCTGCTCCGGTAGGTGTTAGGCTCGTGATTGGCAATACGGGTCTAACCGTAGACAAAAACTGCTGCAAAGAAGAAATGCTGCTGTCAATAGGAGTAGCCTTTGAAAGTCCAAGATTCTTTACGGCGCTTCGCAGTAAGCTCATTGGCTCACCCCGTATAAATTCCGCGAGTAGACATCGGCTGCAACAACCTTGCCGCTGTACTTTGGCACGGACGCCAATCGCCATACTTTATTTGATAATATCCCGCCCTTTAAGTCGTTTGGAATCCAGAATGTATGCTCCCAAGAATTGAGGTCCCACCAAGGCTCGACGACAACCCAATTCAGTGTGGCCGTGCGAACAAAACGATGATCCGGGAAAATGGTTAGGGTGTTTCCAACCTGAGCTTGAATTATGTTCCCGTCCAACGCATCATTTGCAGGACCGCGATTTGTCCATGTTACGCTGTTGTCTGTTGTTGTTCCGCCCACGATTGCGTTCCACACCACACTGTCGGCCACTCCTGATGTTCCCGCTATGGTGCATTCTTGAATATTATTATTTGAATCGACAACCTTATCCCCAACAGAGTACCCATGATTCCCATACCACATGTCTGGTACGAGTTCAGAGGCAAATAACAATATAACTTTATCGTTGAACGTCCCATCCGCTGGAGGACTTGGCATGTTCAAGTTAATTACAATCTCGTCTGCTACCACTGCAATCCCCGAACCACTTGCCAGTACATCGGTCGTATGATATGCCCGTTGTAGTGCATATGGACCGTGAGCGGGAGGCGGAACAACTCTTCTCCAATGAACCGAACTATCCATTGTTTCCGACCCCATTGCGGTATTCCATGTAGGTTCGGTCAGACCGGAGGTTGAACCCGGAGTGGTAGCGCCAGTACAAAGAAAAACCATGGTCCCGGCTGTATTGCATACGTAGTCCCAGGGATTTCTAGCTACACTTTTTGCCCACGGAGTATAGGCACGGAGGGCAACCTCCACCGCAAAAATTGTCTGCCAATTAATCAAGTCGCGGTTGAGGCTAAATGCCATTTCCGTTTCTGGTAATGTCGGGTCGTCCGCCGTAAGGACTATCGTAAGGCCCGTTGCCCCGCTTGGATTTCCGGAATCAGGGGCGACGGCAGGCTCTTCTCCCACCTGCGTTACTACTTGCTCAATGCGCTGGTCGGTGTCGAACACATACCGATTAAACGAGTTTATGATGGTATCAAGTTGGTGGTCGAGCCGTAGCCCTGCGTCTTTTTCGCCGAGATCGTTGAACCTATGCTCCCTGTCCAACAGATAACGTCTGCTAGGATTGCTTGTGGGATTCGTCATTACTCTTCAACTCCCGGACGCGCCCTGAACCCGAACACCACTTTATGGATTTTGAAATGCTCGTCCAGCGTGTTATTGGTAAATCGAATTTTGATCCATTCAAAAGTCCCGAGCCCCCCACCAAACGCCTGTATCAGTTTCGGTTCGCAATTGGCTATGCCCACTGGGGTGTTTGACGTTTCCAGCGTTGCGGCATGCGTTGTGGTGTATGTCGCCCTGACTGTCGCGCTATTGAAGTCAGTATAGATCGTGGTCTGGAGGCTTATCGTACTGTTACCAGGGGCGGGCTCCCCTCCAGCATACAGCTTCATCCATGCCGCCTCAGTCCGCGCCCTCTCCCACCCGTCAACTCCCTTTACCTTTGGAAGATTAATCCACGGGGTTTCCGCGAAGGCGCTTATGCTTGCCGTAGACCCGGTTATGTTGTCTGAATTCCATCCGCTGTTTGGCGGAGTGAATTGATATACGTTGCCCAATGAATCCCCGCCATACAGGAACTCATAATCGTCACTGACCTCTATAGTGGCAAGCGCGGTTGCCTCAATCCCTTTATATATTGTCCACGTATTCAATTCATAGTTGTAAACCAGAATGGAATCGTTCTCCCCTTCCGTGGCCTGATTCATCCGCACAGCGAATAGAAGCTTCTTATAATACTTGTAATGTGCGCTTACCTGCTTTGACGGCCTACGAAACAGCGCCACGGGGTTAAGATTGCGCATCGTCGTGCGAATGACCCGCGACAACTCTTCTGGATTTGATCCGCTGTCCACATAGATGCCGTCATCGGAGTAGAATACCAGCCGCTTCTGAAATCCCGTGATACTGTACTGGCCCAATGCCCCGTAATCTTGATTATATGACCTTGTGTGAAACACGGTATTGTCGGCTCCGCTGGCTTGGTGGAGAGAGTCAGCCTTCGCCACAATAAGGTCAGAATAAAGATAGCCGAACCCGCGTACTGGCTGGCCGTCATTTGATGTTACCCGGTCGTAGTCCGTTCCTAAGCTGAACTGACGGTGAAACATCCAATTGGAAACATATACTTGGTCCGGTTGCTCGTCTCCGCCCGCCACTAGGAGCATGTCGTTAAATATGCAGACGTACCTTCCGGACGGAGTTTGATAGCTTGTCTCCACTAACTCGTCACCGGATTCTATGGTGGCGTCCGTTACGCTCACAGAGTACGTGGTGGTGGTGTTGGACGACGTACCTACATACCTATAGGTTTCCACGTTGGGGGTGAGAACATAGATCCCAATCGCGCTAACCGAAGGATCGGAGGACGCCACGATCCCGACATTGAGGTTCTGACCTGCAAGATCCTTAACCATGGACTCCGGAGAAGGATTGGATTCGTTCCCAAGCATATCGATGTAGGTGTACTGCGCCTGATATGACCCGCTCAAGCTACCCGTTCCGCCAGTAGCCAAGGCAGGCACGTTCCCCGGCTCTACCAACGCGGAGCTTTGGTAAACCCAAGAGGAACCCACCTTGCACAGCATTTTAGGAACACCGCCATTGTCGTTTGACACATAGCAAGCGCCATTGTTCGATGCGCAACAATAGTGCCCGACATTTGAAACAGAGAATGTGGCAGTTAAAGTATTGTACTCGTCAAACTGATGAATCAGAGCAAGCGTTACCCCGGAAAACACAAGCACCTTAGAGTTTGTGCCGTCTCCAAATCCTGCCGACTTCTGGAAGTCATAAAGGCAATTGATCCTAGCGCCCCGATTAAGCACCCTTCTACATCCGCGCCTTTTTGAGATTACGCCCTCGTCGTCGAAGTCCACATTCTGGCAGTTCTCGACATACTGTGGGTCCTTGTCTGCTACGCTAGGTAGCGTGTTAAGACCTTTCCAGTTTTTTAGCTCATAAACAAGCGTAGGGACAGGCATTGCTAGTCCTCAGTTGTTGTGAGTGAAGCGGTGTTGAAACTTGGAGTAATGCCATTGCTAATCGCCAACTGTGCCGTCAGCGCCCCGGAGTAAAGCAGCACTCCCGCACCGCTAAACGATGATCCTATTCCTACGTACAGGACCGTACTCCCAGTGGTCCCGCAGGCTGGAAATGTTATTGCCGCGATGTTCGCACACGCAGTTGTGCTGGATGTGGTCCATGCACTCGTGCTGCGCGAAATCGTGACCCGGGTGTAGTTGGTGTAAGTAGACTCATTTGTTGTCTGGTCTCCTGTCTCTCCGGGATCGGCAACATGTAGGCCAACAAAGAGGTTTGCTGCGGCACCCCATGATGGAGTTACGCCTTGAAAAACATATTTGAGAAGATCAAGCTCGGATGTATTGGATTTTGACATTGCTAGCTCCCAACCTTTCTAATTGGTCTGCGTGAAATCATTCTGATACCAAGCCTCTGGTATCCGGGCATTGCATGAGTGTTTGCCTCGCCCCCAACCCCATATCGAGTTAGCCGTCCAACAAGACTACCTATCCCCTGGATTCTGGCTATAAGCGTATCGGAAGAGAACGTCATGGTCCCCGTCATCATTCCTAACCCGGCCAACCCACCAAGAAGAACTCCGCGCCCCGTCAATACTCCTTGAGTTTCTGCGATGCCCGCAATGGCTGACGCTATAGTGCCACTACCCGAAATAGATGCCTGCGTTGCCCCGACTCCGGCTACTGTGCTAGTCAGCCTTCCCAATGCAAACGCTGATGCATCAATGCTTCCAGAGCCACTTATATTTATTGCAAGACTTCCGCCGCCGCCAAGAGCACCCGCGACTGTCGATATCCCACCAATGGTGGCCGTGAGCGTGTCTGCTACGGGCTGATTGATTAATCCTTGCAGTAACCCCGTGCCACTTGACAGCCCGGACAGACTGCCCGCGCCTAATATGTTCCCCGTTATTTGCCCAAGGCCCGCAGGAGCAGTAGCCAGACTACCTCTGCCTGACAACACCGCTGACTGCGTTGCAACCCCCGCAATCAATGACAACATCGGAGCCGCGCCTAGCAACATCGCCGCCATTGCGCCCAGCCCAGACGATGCGCCTGAGAGATAACCGGAACCGACAATTTGCAGAGACGACCCGGCGGAACCGGAAAGTATAGCGGAGATGCCACCACCCCCGCTCGCCACATATTCAAACGCCCCGATGCTTGGCGTTGAGTACCAACTTGTGCCGTCAATATCGGTAGCACAGAGATTGGTAAACCATGAATCTGATATTGCAGTCCCGGCGTGATACAGCGCTGACGATGTGTTATAAACGCGATAATCCAGTGTTGACGGCGCGACGAAATCGTCTGCATCATCATCGGTACAGGTGGAGTCGTTTTCGCTTTTGTTGGTCGTTTCGGTGCAACCATCAAAATCTACGCCACTGTTTATAACAACGCAATTCTTAACAACGCAGGTTCCAGCCAATCTAAGCACACCACGAAACGTCATCGAATCAAACGTACAGTTGTATACGTTTACCGTTGCCGACGAATATACATAAACACCTACGCCATATTCATAGGTCGCGTTGTAGAAAACGCAACCGCCAACATTAACAGTAAAAGCTGCGCAGCCACAGTTAACCTGAACATAATTGTTACGGAAAAAACACCTAGCTATGCTTACCACTCCGCCATGTGCGCTACTATTAAATTCGATTCCGTTCAGATCTGAATGAAACTGTATGCCTACTACATCGAGATATATATCATTAGTTTGCTCATAGACCACAATGCGCTTATTTATACGCGCACCACTCGTTGTTGTCTTGCCGTCAGTAAACTGTCCCGTTGCTGCCGTGATTACGATCTTGCATGAGCTACTATATCCAGACTGCCATCCTGATAAATATATTACATCCGGTTCAGTCAATTCCCCAGACACACGCGCACGGACCCCGTCGCCTGATGGCGTAGTGCCTTGCCTCCCGGCTTCCCACGCTGTTAGTGTCGAATAATCGCCACCAGATGCCGCAACTAAATCATCAGCAGCCCATGCCATAGTTAATCCGTAAGCCGATCATGCAGATAGGACGCAACCTGTGCCTTGGTCCGCGTGATATTCCCTCCCGCTGCAATAATCGCATCGACGGCAGCAGGAGTTAAGATTGTTGCGCGACAGGCAAAGGGACCGTAAGTTTTTTCCCCAACATCCCCTTTGAACTTATCCAGAACGGTTGAACGTGGAATTGTGAACGTCATCTTTTTATTTATGGCATCATTGTTTATAACCGTTCCCCCAGCCCTAACAATAGCGGCAGCTACATTGTTTGGATTTGCTTCTGCTACGCTGGAGTAGTTCGCTTCAGTCGTGTGAATTCCACCAGTTTGTACATATCCAGTTTCGGTAAATACGAAATCGGATACATCTCTATCCCAGAATCCGTCGGACTGAATAGCATGGGAAATGAGAATGTCGAAGGTTACGGAATTAGCCGCGACAGATATAATACTCGCTCCCCACTTGTTTAGGAAGGCTTCCACCTTCTCCCTTGTCAGCGAATTCAGTCCCGACGCACTGACGAGAGACGCCTTTGTAAACACTCGCAGTCGATGCCCATCTATCGAGAGATTGCTAGCAATGATCTCCCAATCGACTTCGCGCATCCAGACCTTTGCATAATGCTTCACGTCATCAACGGTTGCATCAGAGATAACAAGCTGTACGAAGGTGGGAAGGACTTGCGCTCCGACATATTGGTCGGTTTCCATGACCACAACCGGATAGCCTTTTTGATAGACCATCGGATCCGCTGGCGTCCAGCCGTCTACGGCTTTGATTAGGATGTATGCAGGCATTGCAGCTCCTGTGCAAACATCGGAAGAGTGAAAAGCAAAACAATGGTTTGGATTAAGCGGCGCATGTTACCTCTTACGTAGAGCGATAATCCTTTTTGATACTATGCTCCACAGCTTCACGTACCACGGCTTTTCCAGTTCTTCTATTCTCGCTTCCAATGCGAGGACTCTGTGGGTTAGCCACTGGATACAGGCATCGGTTTTATCCGACCCGCTCCAGTTATCGGCCTTTGGAATGGCCTGCATCCCAAGAAATGTGATCCCTAATCCAGTTGGCCTACCCGGTCTTATATTCGTTACGCTTGCCATTATTCGCCTTTGATATATGCGCCCGTTACGAATGCGCTGGCGGACACAGGAACAAACCGAAGAGCGGAAATAACGTCTCTTCCTGTTATCTCCCATACAGAGTCCTGCTTCATTAGCTGCGAGCCATCGACGCCGCTTTGCGCCGGAGCAGTGCCGTCCCATCGCATTCTTACGTCCGCCGTTTCAATCGTCAGAATAGCCGCTACGACGTTATTATCCGGCGCAGGCAGGGCGACCCCCGTGGTTCCAGAGATCGTGACCCCAACATTGGTGGAGGGGCCGAGAACTATATGTGGTTGCATTACGCAAGCCCTCCGTTATGCGCCGGAATCGCAGGTACCTCCCCCTCGAATATCACGCTGATGTATGAGTCCGTAGACCCACTGCGATAGAACCGGGCAGCGTTCATGGCGTCCACGCCTTCAATTACGTGGTATGGGTTCGCAATGGTGTTCACGAATAGAATAAACCCGCCACCCACCCCGGCTGTTGCTCCATACGTTGAAGATGTGGTCGCGTTGAATTTAACGCGAACGTCTTGGCTCTCCACCTGTATCTTGCATCGCAGTGCGCCGTCCGGAATTGTCGGCAAGGTTACGACTGAATTAGAAATAGTCTTTTTGTAGACCTCATCAATCGGTTTGAAAACTAAAT